>JAJYGR010000324.1 GCA_021790655.1 Acidobacteriota bacterium
TCGTTGAAGCGGTCACGCGAGCGTGTAGTTGCACGACAATTTCATCCACGACCGGCGCAACATTCTGCGGCAGATAGAAGAAGCCGACAGCATTCAATCTAGCCCCCGGATGCAGAACAGCCTTCCACTGCAAGAAGCGCGCTTTCGGAAAATTCACTGCGCTAATGCCCGGCGTGACCTTCTGCCAGTCGCTCCAGCCTTCCGTGGGCTGCTCGATATTGCCCACCCGCGCAAACAGATCGTAGTTCCCGACTCCGCGGACCTGGGCGCGGCCCCACTGAGAAACAAACTGCGCGTCGTGGACCTCGCTCACATAGGTCGAACTGTCACCCTTACCTGCTGCTGCCGAGGCCATGGTGTAAAGTTTCCCCGGATTGCTGGTAGCCACATATAAAGTGTTTCCTGCGGTAGCAAAGGTGGTCGCCTGCTTGGCCTCCAGATGCGCCAGGTCCGCGTAGGTCCCGTCTGCTGCGATGCGGTACAAATGGCCCTGATTGCCGCTTCCTGCCAGCAGTCCGCCGGAATGCCCATTGCCTGCCGGTTGCCACGCCAGCGCATACACCACATCATGCGGGGAAGCCCATAGTTCGCGCGGAGCGCCGTCCGGTGCGATCTGATAAATCACCGTGCCGTTGGGGATGATGGTGCTGTCTTTGGAAGACTCGACCGAACCGGGCGTCATAATCACCAGCGTCGCCGTCATGGTTGGCTGACTGTGGATGGTGAGCGGTGGCAGATTGGATCGGGTCTTGTCGCCGAGCGCGGCGACGTAGAGATTGCCTTGCGGGTCGAGCGCCAGCGCCGGGATCTCCTGCTTCGGCGCTTCAAACAGAACGAAGCCTTTTCCATCCGGGGTGATGCGATAGACCAACCCGCGACCATCGCTGCCCGCATACAAGGTGCCATCTTTGGCGAAGAGTAGCGTTCGAATGTGCTGCTCGCTGCTGGAAAAAAACTTCTCCGGCGCTGAGCCCGGTTTTTTCAGATCGACGCGATAGATGGCTGCCGGGCCGCCGGTCGCGACGTAGAGGCGGCCAGCGGCGTCAAAGGCCAGGTCCCAAATGTAGGTGGGATTCGGATTGAGTCCGATTGGGTCGAACACGACAGGAGGAGCAGCATCGGCCTTTGAACCCTGCGCCTGCTTGTACACAGGATGCGGAGCATTGTTCAGTTTTATGTCCGGGCCATTTGGGTCGATCCGGTAGACCTTGCCGTTGGGCAGCGTCGCCGCGTACAGCATTCCGTCCGGTCCCATGCGCACCACCTGCACGGAGACATCCTTGGTTTCGAGCAGGTTGGCGATCTTGCCATCCGGCGCGACCTTTACCACCATGGCCGGAGAACCGGTCCCTAGATAGGCGTTGCCGCGTGTGTCCACCGCAACGGACCAGATGGAAGCGGCAGGCGTAGTCGCCAGCTCCCGCGCTACCGCCGAGGTCTCCAAGGTGCCATCACTGCGCACCGCGACACCGTGCGGCATGCCCTTTTCAAAGCTGGCGTAGCTCGATTGTTTCCAGAGCTTCGTGCCCTGGGCCTGCGCGAAAAGCGAAAAAGAGAGAAGCAGAAAACCAAAAAGACGAGTGCTCATGACTGCTTCTGAGTGTACCGAAAGGAACGGCTTCAGCGCGTGTCGATTGGCTGTGGCGGGAGGAAATACGTGCGTACATTTGGAATACGGAACGGGTGTCCCGTTTTCTCGAAGCTAGACAGTTTGGCTAGATTCCCACCCTTCGCAAACGGCGCGAAGGATGGGCCACCTGAAAATCACAGTGGAAAATTTTGTTTCGCATCTGAGGCTTGTGTCAGGCTGAACCTGACCCCTAATTTCCCAGCACCGCCCGATAGCGAATCTGGTTCTTCTTCAATTTTGCGATGGCGTCGTTGACTTTGGCCATTGGGAATGCCTCAGTGATCGCTTTGACGTCGTGGCGAGCGGCGACCATCAGCATCTCCTGCAACATGTGAGGGCTGCCGCTGGGGCTGCCTGCTATGCTGCGCTGTCCGGCGATCAGCGGGAACACATGCGTCGAGACTGGGCTGGGCGGCACGCCTACGAACCATAGGGTCCCGCGCGGACGCAGAGCGGCGACCAGGGTGCTCCAGTCCTGGTCTTGATTGATGGTCGAAAGAATCAAATCGAAGGAGCCAGCCAGCTTCTTCATCGCCTCGTTGTCGCGGGAATTGACGAAATGGTCCGCGCCGAGGGTCCTTGCCTCTTTTTCTTTATTCAAAGAGGTCGAGACTGCCGTGACTTCCGCGCCAAAGACATGCGCGAATTGCAGGGCGAGATGGCCCAGCCCGCCGATGCCGATGACGGCCACGCGAGACCCCGGAAACACTCCCGCTGTGCGGATCGGGTTGTATACAGTAATGCCGCCGCACATCAGCGGGGCCGTATTTTCGCTCGCCAGTACTTCCGGGACGGGAATGGCGAAGCGGGCGTTGACGCGGACCTTGTCGGCAAAACCGCCATTGCGGTGTACGCAGGTACCCTGGCTTTGCGCGCACAGGTTCTCATCGCCACGCAGGCACCACTCGCAGGTGCCGCAGGAGTCGGCCTGCCAACCGACGGCCACTCGCTGGCCTACGGCGCGATCTTTTACCTGGTTGCCCATGGCCTCAATCGCGCCAACAATTTCATGTCCGGGAACAAAGGGAAATTCCGTGAGTCCCCAGTCGTTGTCGATCAGATGGAGGTCGCTATGGCAGACGCCGCAGTGGGTAATTGTGATTTCAACTTCATTGGGCTGGAGCTCTCCCACTTCGTATTTATAGGGATGGAGTTCGGCGCCAGCTGCGTGGGTTGCGTAACCATGAATCTTGCTCATTGGGAGTTGGTGCTCTTCTTTCTGGGGAATTCTATTACAACATATAAAATTAGGGCTTCACATCGAGGGTGACAACCTGAGAACCGCTCAGCGCCAGATCCATATTTTTGGAGCCGAGGGCAATCGCAGTTTCTCCGTCGATGGTAAAGCCGCCTTTTGTTTCATCTGGCTCCAGAACGTTCGCCATCGTCAGTGGTACAGCGGGCAAAGTGTGACCTTGCAGTACCGCCTGCGGCACCGGAGCAAGCAGCGTGACATAGAGCCGATTATTAGGATGCAATTCGTTGAGCCGGACTATGGTTTCGCTCAACCCCAGCGGCTGGGCCGTCGGGTTGGGAATTAAATGCAGCGTGTGGTCGAGCGTCGTGCCATCGCTGACCAGCAGACGGACCGGCCCCGGAGTCAGCGTATTGGGTAGTTGCAGAGTCATCGAAACCAACCGCTGCGGCTGCCGGTACGGATGCAGAGTCGCTTCCACCGTTATCTCGTCACCCGCATGGACGGTTGGATTCAGTACGCGAGCTTCTGCCAGGACTGCGGATTGACGGCCCTGCATTGCGTCCAGGGTGAGAGAAATGTTTTGAATGGAAGGCATTTCACGTGGATTGCTGAAGATGCTGTCAAAGCGCTGGGCAACGGCAATGGCAGTCGCCAGGCTGGCGGGCTTTTGGTCGGTCGCCGCGATTATGTCGTCAATCTTTATGGAGTGTTGGTTGGCAACTGTAATTTCTCCGCGCAGGCGATAGGTGGAAAGATCGTTGTACCCGTTCGTGTCCTGCATCGCCTGAAATATGGAGACTGTCAGCGCGCCAGTGGTCAGACGCGGGTGCTCGACCACCCCGAAATGGTAGATGTGAGGCTGCGGCGTTCCACGAATTGCCAGTGTCACGGGAATCATTTGCGCCCGCTTGCCGAAGACGCCGAGGATGCCGGACTCCCGGTCCTCAGTAAACGCGCCGACGGTCTCCGTAGTGTTGACGATCTTTATGGGATCCAGCGCCGAAGCCACCGTGGCGACGACCTGGGCCTTGGTCATGGGCAGAGAGACGTTGCCAAATTGCGTGATGGGATGACCGCAGGCCAGCAGACGTTTCGGGTCTACATATGTGACGGTGCAAGTGGCCGCCATGTTGAAGTCGCCCGAGACAATGATGGCGCTGATGGCTGAACCCGGTACGACCGGCGCGGCGTCGGGAACATCCGGACTTGCACTTCCCAGTCCGGAGACAGGCATCAGGTCGGACGAGGGAAAGCGTTGGCGGAACAGGTCGATCGATGCGGAAGAGAAGCCGTCAAACACCAAGGGGGTCTCAATCGGTTGCAGCGTATCGCCGCTCTGCGATGACCATGCGGGAGAATGCACAGACCCATTTGACGATTCCTCGTCCATGTTTGGTGGAAGAACACCACCGGCCAGTTCTTTCGGGGGAATGTTTGCATTGCTATTGCTTTGACGTACCACTTGCAGCATTTCCTGAATGGGTGTGATGCCTGCGATGGGCTGCTTAGTGAACTGGCCGATGCGAAAGCCGATGGCCCCCAGCAGCTTGCCATCGATGTAGACCGGGCTGCCGCTCATGCCGGCGACGACCCCGGTGTATTCCGGTTTGGCGCCGACCAGTCGCGCAAGGACCATGTCCTTGCCCGGCCCAATGGCATCGTGCAGGACGCCGAGAATCTCCACATCCATCGCCTCTGGCATGCTTCCTTCAAAGACAGTGTAGGCGGTGCCATGCAAACCGGCATGCACCTGCGATAAGGGATAGATGGGCTGCGTCAGTAGAGAATTGGTGGACGGCGCAGGTGGGGTCGTCTGGCCCAAAGCAAGTCCAGAGGACGCAATTGCGAGAACGCCGCAGGTAGTCAACATAAAACTTCGAGTACGACGCGAAACTTGGATGGCCACATTACTAGAGTAGTGCGGAAGCGCCCGCAACGGAAGTGCGCTGGAGAGTTTGAGAAGCATTTCGATGGGTGACGGCAGGGTTGGCGGTATGCAAAGATTGTGGACGAAACGAGTGGGCCAGGAATCCGGAGACCGGGAGGAGATAGATGCTCTTTTTAGGAATCGACGTCGGCACGGGTGGGACGCGTGCTGTGCTGATAGATGCATTGGGCAAAGGGGTGGCTTCGCAGTCCACCGAGCATGCGCCGTTCCGGTCCGATTTTGCGGGATGCGCGGAGCAGGACCCGGAAGACTGGTGGCGCACAGCACAGCAATCCATCCGCGCGGTCCTCGCCGCTGCGTCCTGCACGTCGAGAGATGTTGCCGCCATTGGACTGACTGGCCAGATGCACGGCGCGATCCTGATGGACGCTGACGGGAAAGTGCTGCGGCCTTCGCTGATCTGGTGCGATACACGCAGCGCGCCGCAGTGCGACTGGCTCCACGCCACACTGGGACGCGAGCGCGTGATCGAGCTGACCTGCAATCCAGCGCTGCCGAATTTCACGCTGACCAAGATCCTCTGGGTGCGCGAGCATGAGCCGCAGGTCTTTGCGCGCATAGCGCACATCCTTTGCCCAAAGGATTATGTGCGCTTCCGCATGAGCGGCGCTTACGCCATGGACGTGCAGGAGGCCTCAGGCACATTGCTGCTGGACGTGACGCAGCGTCGATGGTCGCCGGAAATGGCAGAGGCATCTGGAGTTTCGCTGGATTGGCTGCCGGAGTTGTTCGAGTCGGCGGAGATTTGCGCCACGCTCGACAAGACCGCTGCTGCGGCGACCGGCCTGCTTGCGGGCACACCCATCGTTGCGGGAGCGGGAGATCAGGGCGCGGGCGCGGTCGGCATGGGCATTCTGAAACCCGGCTCGGTGAGCGCGACCATCGGCACCTCAGGCGTCGTGTTTGCGGCAACCGACCAGCCGGTGCGCGATCCGTTGGGGCGGCTGCATACCTTTTGCCACGCCGTTGCTGGCCGCTGGCACGTGATGGGAGTGACCCAGGCGGCGGGCCTGTCGCTGCGCTGGTTCCGCGATGTGGTGGGTGCTGGCATACAGGGAGAGCAAGCATCCTACGAGCAACTGATGGCGCTCGCTGCGGAAGCACCGGGTGGCAGCGACGGTGTCATCTGGGCACCGTATCTTTTCGGAGAGCGGACGCCGCACCTTGACCCGGAGGTACGCGCTGCTTTCGTCGGACTGAGCGCGTCTCATGGGCAGAAGCATCTGGCGCGCGCTGTGCTGGAAGGCGTGGCCTACAGCCTGCGCGATACCTTCACCTTATTTGCCGAGCTGGGTATTCCGATACTGAACGTACGACTCGGCGGCGGGGGCGCGCGCAGTCCGCTCTGGCGTCAGATCCAGGCCGACGTGTACGGTCGCGCGGTGGAATTTCTCGCCGCCGAGGAAGGCGCCGCCTACGGTGCAGCTTTGCTTGCAGGCGTAGGAGTAGGCGCATGGTCGAATGTCGATACGGCCTGCGAGTCTTCCATCCAAATAGCCGGTCAAATCGGGCCTGAACCAGCGGCCCGTTTTGAGTATGACCAGAGCTACCAGACCTATCGCCGGATTTATCCTGCGCTTGTAAGCTTGCGAAGTTCGTTCTAACGACCGAGCGGAATTTCCATCGACGCGCCGATGGTGTGGGTGCGCGCGTCCATCACCGGATCAACTGAGCCGAGTATTCTGCTGGTGAGAGTTTTCTTGGCACCGGGCCGGTACAGGGAGCGATGGTTCAACACGTACGTCGCGCTGAGAAACCCAAAGGTCTGGCCAACGATCACGTCCGATGGAAAATGCGCCAACGCCAATACGCGGCCGATGGCGACTGTCTCCGCGAACCCATACGCGGGCAGCATCACGTACCAGTGCGGGTATTCGCCTGCAACGACGCGGGCCAGCGCCATGCTGGCCGTGGCGTGGCCGGAAGGGAAGGATGAGTCCCACGTCCATCCTGCGGGTCGATTGGTCCAGAAATCTCCTTGGCCATTGCCTTCCCGCGGACGCTGACGGTCCGTGGCCAGCTTGGTGACGAGAGTGACAGAGCCGGAAGCCAGGATCGATTCGGCGGCCAGCCTTCCGGTTTCCGCCAGCTTGGGACTCTTGCGGTATAGCCCCAGGAAATAAATTCCGGCGCTCTCTCCGCCCGTCGCCCAGAATTCGCCGATATTTGAAATGGCGCTCGCCGTATTGATGCGGCTCTGGTCGTGGCCGAGTGTGGCGGAGGCATCCCCATCGTAAGCGAGTGCCAGGCCAGTCGATGCGCCAAGCGGTGCGAGCCAGTATGCATCTTTCGGCTGGATACGCAGTGGACTGGTGAAGATTCCCTTTTCGTCTTCGCCAAGGTTCGCCATGCAGACGCCAAGATGTTTGAAGCCGCAGATCGGGGTGCCGGGCTGCATGGAGGCCGCGCTGGCGCTTTGCGCAGACGAGTCCGGCATTGTTGCATTTTGAATAGAAGCAGAATTTTCCGCTGTCAGGCTCGCCACGTCCACGGGCGTCGCCGTTGCCGTTGAGAACGAACGCAAGTCAGGAGTCGGGTTAGAGGGTAGGTTCGAGTTCTGTGGGTAGGCTGCGGTACATGCAAAAACTAGAAATCCGGCGATGAGGGAAGATGGGCGCATAACTACATTCAGTGTATGAGAGATAAAGGAAATTGGAACAAGCTCGAAGCATACTTTATGCCAGATTGGCGATTATGAAATCTCCGAGCAGACGCCCGCGAGCGAATCCATGGCTGCCTGGAGGCGCTCCTGTGACACGGAGCCTTGCGCCATGTCCTTCGACCCGCCGCCGCGTCCGCCGTTTGCCGCCAACGTTTCTCGCAACACTGTTCCGCAATCGAACGCCAGATCGCCGCTACGGGAAAAGATTATCGTGGCGGCGTCTGTCCCGCCTGCGTCCGACGTCCAACTCAGCAGTGCGACAGTCCGTTCTGACTGCGCGGTCAGCTTGCTGGCCAGCAATTTTGCATGTCCGGCATCGGGTGCATCCGGTGGAGTCAGTTGGAGCCGAACGCATCGCAATCCTTTGTCGAGAGGAGTCTGGCGGACCAATTCTTCGGCGCGATAGCGGACGAGTTCGCCGGAGAGCGTCCGTATCTGCCTGGCTGTGTGTTTCGCATCCGCCTGCAAGCGCAGGATGGCCTCTGGAACTTCTTTAGGGCCGATAGAGAGTTTCCGCGCGGCGTCCGTCAATGTGTGGAAATCATCGCGCGCCGCGTGCATGGCGCGCAGTCCACAGACAAATTCGACGCGGACGGCCTGCTTTATTTTTTCTGTGCCGCGCAGATATAGACCGCCAATTTGTCCGGTAGACCGCACATGCGTGCCGCCGCAGGCGTTGCGATCGAAGTCGGCAATGTCCACGATGCGCAGATTTCCCACTCGCGGCGGCAGTTTGCGCAGTTCCCCGGCTGCCAGCCAGGCTTCCGCCTGTTCCCGCGAAGCGACCGTGACAGTGACGGACCGGTCATCGGCGATAATCTGGTTCGCGAGGTCTTCCACCTGCTGCAAGGTTGCGTCAGTAAGTCTGCCTGCCATGTCTACCGTCAGATCGATGGTCGAGCTTGCTTCGCCAAGATGAAAAGAAACCGTCGGCGCGCCGCAAATCTGGAGAAATGCCGCCGATAGAAGATGCTGCCCGGAGTGCTGCTGCATGTGGTCGAGACGCCGCGCAGCATCGACCACGCCGCGCACATGCGTACCCGCCACTAGAGGCTTCGCAGTGTGGTGCCAAACGCGCCCATCCTGCTCGTCTTCCTCCACGCCAACAATTTCTGCGGACAATTCTGCGCCGCTGCGCGCCGTGGCGAGCAGGCGTCCTGTGTCGTACGGCTGGCCGCCGCTGGTGGGATAAAATGCAGACCGGTTGAGCTCCACGCGCCAGAGGGACAGACCATTGGCGCGGGAAACCTCCTGAATGTCCGTCACGACCGCGTCGAAACTTGTCAAAAATGAATCTGCGTAATAGAGGCGTTCTGTCATCTGTACCGTTCTGAAGGTTGCTTATAGAAATAATTGTGCAGAGACTATTGAGGAACAATGATGCCGCCAACGCGTGTGTGTTGTGGCATCAGAATGCCGCGATGATCATATTCTCGATCTTCCGGCGCGGTTTGCGTAGCAACTGCGGTCGATGGACTTGGTTCTTGCTGAGGCAGCGGCCCTCCACAATGCGGGCAGGTATTTTTGGCAGAGTTCATCGATATACATCTCCAAAATCGGGAATCTCGTACTTCTTTATGTACAGACCTTTATTCTCGCCCATTAGACTGGAACTATGCCACCCTGCCCCAGAATGCTTGTTTGCGACCTCGACGGAACTCTGCTAACCAGTAAAGGAACCATGACGGACGCGACGGTGAATGCGTTGCATCAGGCAGTGGCCGCAGGGGTGGAAGTCGCGTTTGCCACGGGCAGGCGGCATACATTTGCCTGGGATGTGCTGGCCCCGGTTGGTCTGCACCCAGACACGGTATTGATCAGTTCCAACGGCGCATTGACCCGCACCTTTGCCGGGGAGTTGTTGCATCGAATTAGCATGCCCACTGAGACCGCGCTTTTGTTATGTCGCCAGTTGACCCGATTTCGTAGTTCTCTTGTTTTTACATTTGAGCGGATCGGACTGGGAGCGTTGATCGTCGAAGACCTCGAAACGCTGCATCGCAGCATTGCCCGCTGGGTGGAGTCGAACCGGCACGAGATAGAACGGATGGTTCCTCTGGAGCGGGCTTTTGAAGGTGGCGAAGAACCGGTGCAAGCGATGGTTTGCGGGACTATGCATCGAATGGAAGAGGCCATGGCAGTTCTGGCGGAAACGACAGCGGAGGCTTCGGATTTACGACGGAGGCTGTCCATCCATCGCACGGAGTATGCGGCGCGGGACCTGTGCATTGTGGACTTGATGCCAGCGGCCTGTTCGAAGGGAAATGCCATCGCGCAACTGGCGACGCAACGGGGCATTGACCGGGCACATATTGCCGCCATCGGCGACAATATGAATGATGCCGATATGTTAGCTTATGCCGGACATGCAGTCGTGATGAGTAACGGAGCTGCCGAACTACTGGCGACCGCGAGAGAAAATAACTGGTTCGTTACTGCGAGCAATGATGAGGATGGCGCGGCGCAGGCAATACTGCGTATGCTGGAAGGGATGGAGCGACCAGTGGCCGTATCTGAAACAGAGATTTCTATGCTGGCAGACTGATTCCATTTGGTTCCGTAGCGGTTCTAAAGATTGCCACTATGAAAATGTCTTTGAGCTACATATCGCTGGCCGTTGCGTTGTTGATGGCAGGATTCACGACGTCTGCCTATGCAGGCGAACGCATCTATTTGCGTTCCGGCTCCAATTTGGTCTGTGATCATACGAAAGCCATCGATGGACAAGTCCGCTTGTATTTGACTTCTTCGGAGGAGAACTACTTGGACGTCGCTGCAAAGGACATAGTGCGCGCGGAAATTGTTAGCGCGGCGATTGTTCCTGCGGACGCGATCCCTTTAGGCCCAGCTTCCGGCAACGCTCGTCTATCGAGCGCAGCCTCAATTCCAGCTCACTCTCCAGCGACAACCAAGTTGGATTTATCCGCACTGTTGCACGATGCAGGGGCGGAGCATCATCTCGACCCGGACCTGCTGGCGAGTGTGGTCCACACGGAAAGCGGAGGCAAGCCTCGCGTTGTATCGCGCGCTGGGGCAGCGGGTCTGATGCAGTTGATGCCGGGAACGGCGGCGCAACTGGGCGTGCGGGACCGCTTTGTTCCCGAACAAAATGTGGCCGGTGGGGCCACTTACCTGGATGCGCTGCTGATGTATTACCACGAGGATCTTGTCCGTGCGCTGGCTGCATATAACGCCGGTCCGGCTGCCGTGGATCGCTATCGGGGTATTCCACCCTATGCGGAAACTCGTCGTTACGTGCAGCGCGTAATTCATGACTACAACCAACGGAAACTGAGGGAGGCGAGGCGCGCAGGCATCCATTTTTCTTCAAGTGCTTCCCAGGTTGTTTCGATTGCAGCAGTGACTACCGCCCCGACAAGGTAAGCTGGATAGACCGCATGAAAAAAAAACGATGGCTGATAATGGTGGCGGTATTCGCCGTTCTATTGGTCCTGATCTATATCCAGTTCCGCACGTTGAGAAGTTTTGATTGGTCTGCGCTGGCGCAGGCGTTTAACTCCATCCGCTGGTTGCAGCTTGTACTGGCGACCGCTCTTATTTATGGCGCATATATTACGCGTGCATTTCGATGGAGCATATTTCTCCGTCCCACCAAGCCAGCAACTCCAGTGCAAATGGTCCCTGCGCAATTTATAGGCTTTACCACGGTTGCGATTTTAGGACGCCTGGGAGAATTTGTCCGTCCGTATCTCGTCGCGCGTCGACAACAACTCACCTTCACATCGCAGCTTGGTGTTTATGCCGTCGAGCGGGTATTCGATCTTCTCGCTTCCGCGGTAATCATTGCCGTCACACTTTCCGTCAGTAGCTCAGTGCGCAACCTGCCGCACCATGAGGATTTTCGTAAAGCTGGGTATGTTGGGATTGCGGCCGCGTTTGCACTGGCTTTGGCTGCTGTGGCCATTCGCCTTGCTGGAAACCGCATCGCTGATGCAGCAGGTCGTACATGCGGTATTTTTTCTAGAAAATTTGGACACGGAGTGAAGGAAAAAGTCCTCGCCTTCAGTCATGGTCTGGGGGCCATCGGCGGGTTATCGGAACTTCTGTTGGCTTTGTTGTACTCGTTTATGACGTGGGGTCTCATCGCGGTGGCATATGCGGTGATCGTGCATGCCTTTCGTTTGCATGAACTGGCAAGGATAGCTCCAGCGCAGACCATAGTCCTGATGGCCGCGAGTATGTTGGGATCGTTTCTACAGTTGCCCGTTGTGGGTGGCGGGTCGCAATTGGCCACCATCCATGCGCTCATCAGTATTCTCGGCGTCGCCCCAGAGGCAGCAACGGCCTGTGGGATCACGCTGTACTTAGTAACATTTATGACGGTCATTCCTGCCGGTTTGATCTTCGCCCGGATTGAGCATGTGTCGCTGAGAAATGTGGCGAAGGCTTCTGAGGAGGAAGAAGAAGTGCTGGTGGAAGAGGGTGCGCTTTAGAGCAGTTCCACGGTTACTGTAACCGGGCCAACGATCACTCGGTATAGCTTTTCTTGAAGGAAAAGCTGCGCGGAATCTCTCCCGCTGAGTATAACTACCATGGGACCGTCTAGCCGCGACTCTTCCGTTTTGCAACGCACTGCTACAATTTCAGGTGTGCGAACACTGGAATCTTTGAGAGATCGTTGAACAAGACAAACACCATTATCAGGATCAGGAAAACGAACGCCGTCTGGTAGACGCGCTCCTTGAATCGTTCGTTCACGTCGCGCTTCATAATGGACTCAATCAACAGGAAGAGAATCACGCCGCCATCGAGAATTGGGATTGGCAGCAGATTCAAGATGCCCAGATTCAGGCTGATGGTCGACATCTCGGTCATCAACGGCGTCCATCCGGGCATGGCGATAATGTGACCGGTTTCTCGCGCAATGCCGACTGGACCGCTTAAAGTGCGCGCAGACATGCGATGTGTGACCACGCGGCGCAACACGTCGACAATCAGAGTCGATCCCTTTATGTTGTCGCGTGCTGACTGAGAAAAGGCCTGAAGCAAAGATAGCCGCTCAATGTGAGAAGGAGGGGGATCGGTTGCGAAACCAATTTTGTACGCCGACGCACCGTCTGGTCCTGTAGTTTGCTTGGGTTTGACGACCAATGTCATGGGTTTACCATCGCGCAGGATGGCAAGTGAGATCGGCTTGGTGCCGTTCTGCCTCAGATACAACACCATCGACGTGAGCGAATGCAATGCGGTGCCATCTATCGACACGATGGCATCTCCGACACGTAGTCCTGCCTTCGCGCCGGGCATGTTCGGTTCTAGAATGGCGACCCTGAGCGGCTGGTTTTGTTCGACAGGGGTAAAACCAACATCCTGCAATTCAAAATCATCCGTATCGGCTGGCGCTGTCAGATGGAGAGAAATTTCTTTTTGCTGGCCATTGTGATCGACCAGCATAAAAACGTTGTGATTCAGGTTCAGCACGGAGTGAACGAATATCTGTTGCCAGTTCGGGTCCTGAATACCATCAAACTGCACGATACGGTCGCCCGGTCGCAGGCCAGCGATGGCGGCTGCGGAATTCGGCAGCACGTAGTCCAACGTCGCTGGATAGCCCATAAAATTCGGGACCTCGTTATGGCCCATGTAGACGATGGTCATTAAGACAAGGGCCAGAAGAAAATTGGCCGCTGGGCCCGCGCACGCAATCAAGGCCCGTTGCCAACGAGGATGGCTGGAATATTCTTCGGGATCGCCGGAAGCCTTCTCGATCGGCAGCTCGCCTGCCATCTTGACATAGCCACCAAGCGGCAGCAGTCGCACACAATAATCGGTGCCGCCCCGTCGGACGCCAAACAGACGTGTGCCAAAGCCAATAGAAAAGGTTTCGACGCGAACTCCGCACAGCTTGGCTACGACGAAGTGGCCGAGTTCATGCACAAGCACCAAAACGCCGAGCACGAAAATCATGGAAACGAGACTTACGAGGACAAACGACATGCGAGTTTAGGTGTATCCGTTCTCAGGGTCTTATGCTGATGATATTTCGCTCAAGCTTACTCAGAGTCTGCGCACAGCATCCGTTAAATATCATGGTCTCGCACTATCTGTTCGGCAGCAACTCGCGCGCCGTTTCGCGTCCGCGGGCATCCGCCTCCAGCACCTCGGCAATCGTTGAGGGATGCCGATGTGGCGTTTTCCCCAGCACTGCCTCAATTGTACGCGGGATGGCCAGAAACGGGATGCGCTTGTCCAGAAATGCCTCGACTGCAATTTCATCCGCTGCATTTAGCGCCACGCAGTGTTCCCCTCCAATTTCTGCCGCTTCATAGGCCAACCTCAGGCAGGGAAATCGTGCAAAGTCGGGCTGCGAGAAATCAAGTTGCGCTAGCTTCGCCATATCGAAAGTCAGTTCGGAGGCAATTCGTTCTGGATACGTCAGCGCGTAGAGGATTGGCAGGCGCATGTCGGTGACGGAAAGCTGCGCCAGAATGCTGCCGTCAACAAACTCTACCAGGGAATGGATGGTGGACTGGGGATGGATGGTGACCTTGATGGCCCTCGGCGGTAGGTCGAAGAGCCGACAGGCTTCGATGATCTCCAGCCCTTTATTCAGCATGGTGGCGGAATCGATCGTGATTCGCTGGCCCATCACCCACGTCGGGTGTTTCAATGCCTGCTCGACGGTGATATCTGCAAACTGCTCCAGCGGCGTGGTGCGAAACGGTCCACCGGAAGCAGTCAGCCAAATGGATCGAATTTCCTGTTGGGAGCCTCCACGTATGCATTGGTGGATGGCGTTGTGCTCGCTGTCGATGGGGAGCAGCGTCACGTTTCTCCGACGGGACTCATCCATCAGAATTTCGCCAGCCGCAACCATGCACTCTTTGTTTGCTATGCCGATTGTTTTGCCCGCGACTACGGCCGCATACGTCGCTTCCAGCCCCGCCACGCCAACGATGGCGCTGACGACGAAGTCAACTTCCGGCAGCGTAGCCACATGGACAGTGCCCGCCGCGCCATAGATGACTTCCACACCTGCAATGTCCGCAGACAGAAGACGACGGCGCAGATCGCTTGCGCGTTGCTCGTCTGCAACAGAGATGACCCTCGGTCGCCAACGCTGGCACTGCTCGAAGGCCGTGTCCAGGTTCCGTCCCGCAGCGAGGCTGACGACGGAAAAACGGTCCGGATAGCTTTCGACAATGCGCAGCGTGCTCTGGCCGATCGAACCTGTGGAACCGAGAATGGCGAGATGCTTCAATGGATGTCCCGATCAGGTAGAAAAGCCATGCATTCAATAAGACTGGCGGAAAAGCAGAGCGTACCACAGCACAGGCAACGCCAGCAGCAGGGCGTCGATGCGATCCAAAATGCCGCCGTGTCCGGGCAGCAGAGAGCCGGAATTCTTCAAGCCTGCTCCGCGCTTAATGGCAGATTCCAGCAAGTCGCCGATCTGCGCTGCAATATTGAGCAGGATCGCCATCCCGGCCCAGTACCACCAGGGCTGGGTATATAACAGATGCGCAATGCCCCGCCGATACAATATACTGCCGCTGGCGACCAGCCCCAATCCCGCTGCAATGCTGCCAAGCATGGAACCCGCCGCACCTTCCCAGGTTTTTTTTGGGCTTAGTATGGGGGCCATCTTGTGACGGCCCCACAAACTACCAACATAAAGCGCCGTAATATCTCCGGCCCACACCACGACCAGTAAAAACAATAACTGCGCCGTCCCACTTTCCTGGGTTATCAGAAGAGGAGCCAAAACCAAGGGAAATGCGACATACATCAGGCCGAAGAACCCGAGTGCAGCGTCACTCAGAACTTGATCCAATGGAGAGCGCAGTGAGCAGACGGCCAGAAGAACCAACGCGAAGATCCCGATAGCCGGCAGCAGGAAGAGTGGTATCCAATAGGCCACGGCAAACAGCACGGCGCAACAGAGAAGTACCAGCCAACGTGGGCTCCGCGTGCCCGATGCGTCCGCAATGGCGAGATATTCATACAGCGCCAACTCCGCAATCGCACCGGCTGCCAGCATCTGTAGCCATAAGGGGCCCCAAAGAATTAACGCCAGTATCAGCGGAATCAGGATGACCGCTGTCAAAATACGCTTCATCTTCTTTTTTCTCTCATAACTTTAACTAAAAAAATCCGTGAAAGCCTGCGTTTCCACATTATCTATGAAAGTAGGCCAGAAAATTCTTTTGAAAGATTTGAGATTAAGATTTTTGAGGAGGAAACCAGCGCGCAACGAGTGCATAATTTTTTATGTATTGCGGCATTTTCTATCTAAAGGAAGGTCTGATTAAAAGTCGCTAGAAAATCACTCAGGGGCTGGAGCCCACCAATTTTTCAACCATTTACGGCACGACTGAAGTCGTGCCCTGATACAAACCAGACTTAATCGGAGCTTCCCTAACTTCTATTGAGCCAAAGCCTGTTCCTGCTCCACGGTATTCGTCGTCTGCGCATTGCCCAGCCCGCCGAAACGGCGCTCGCGACTCTGATACTCTCGAATTGCCTCCAGCAGATGCGTGCCACGAAAATCCGGCCAGAAGCGCTCGGTTACGTAGATCTCAGAATAGGCAATCTGCCACAGTAGAAAATTGCTGATACGCATCTCCCCGCTGGTGCGGATGACCAGGTCAGGGTCCGGCATGTGCGCGGTGTAGAGTGCCTGCGACACATGCTCTTCTGTGAGTTGCGTCAGCAGCGCTTCAAATGGAATGGGGCCGTCTTGCTCGGCTGCAATTTTGGCAAGGGCACTTCGGACGGCATCGACAATTTCGCCGCGCGCTCCGTAATTCAGCGCCAGCGTCAGGGTCGTTCCTGTATTGTGCGCGGTCTGTTCCGCGGCCCACTGCATGGTTTCCTGCACTTCGCGGGGCAACTCGGCAATACGCCCCACGTAGGCGATGCGAACGTTGTTGTCATTCATCCGCTTCACATTGCCGACCAGATACGTGCGCAGCAGACGCATCAGAAAGCTGACTTCCGTTACGGGCCTGCGCAGATTGTTTTCCAGTGAAAATGCGTAGAGGGTCAGCCAGGGAAGGTCGATGCGCGAAGCGGTCTCGACGACATATTGCACCGATTCCGCTCCCTGCTGATGTCCGAAGAAGCGCTGTAAACGCCGCAGTCCCGCCCAACGCCCGTTGCCATCCATGATGATGGCGATGTGCTTCGGCAGGCGCTCCGGATCGAGCTGGCGATAGAGGGCCATCTCGTCTGCAGGGAGTTCATGCAGGCGGCTGGGTGCGGTTACTGGCGACAAGACTGATACCTCAACTTGCTTCGAACGTTAGCACAGTGTCGCGAACTGCTGCAAACAGAGCAGCAGCGCGCTGACTCGCTGAAAGCAGCCCGCTGTACAGCTTGTATGATGCTCCGAACAGGCAACCGACTGCTCTATGCGGTCCGTCTGCCGCCGTTCGCCATCTCCCGGATGTGGCTGAGGACCATGGCCCGATGCAAGGGATCGAGGCCCGACGCCCACAGCCCGATTTCCGCCAGAAAGGGATCTTCCATCAGGGTAGCGATCTCTTTCTCCCGTTCAAAGCGGGCGTCAAGTACCATCTCGCACATGGGAACTTCCAGCGCGGTGGACAGCCGTTGCAATGAGGAGAGGGTTGGCATAGCGCGACCGTTTTCGATCTTGGAGATGTAGGTCCGCGGCACGTCCAGACGAGCTGCCAGTTGGCGCTGGCTTAGATGCCGGGCCTGCCTGAGATCTCGTAAACGGACTGCGACTTTGGAGCACCGATTTCCCGATGCGCGTGTGCCCATCACCTCAACAGGGGACGGCACGATAGGTTCCGGTTCTTCTATTTCCAGGGGTTTGTGGCAGCGTCTGCACAGCAGGCTGGCGGTGCTGAATTGCACCAGACTACAGTGGTCGCAACGTAGAACCTCCCTGGATGCAACGGGAGCCATCATAGTTGCCATAGTTGTTTTACGGAGGCCAGAGCGGACTTCCGTCGCACGCGAATAGCGTGCTTCTCTGGATACGTTGCTGGTAAATTAAGAAGTTGTCAAGTAAAAAATGAAGAAACGCTTGCAAATCCCGAAAATACACGGACAAAACCTTGAATTTGCTTTCAAGCGCCGAAAACGGAGATAGAAGCATGAGCATACAGGACACCTTACCGGGCTCCTTCCCTGGCCCTGTCGAGGACAAGAAACCTTCCGAAGCGGTCGCAGCGCAAGCGTCCCCGGCAACTACACCCAAAGACCGCGCTGCTGCCTGGCAACTACTGAATGAGCATACTCAGTCTCCCAGCCTGCTGAAACATGCTCTGGCCGTGGAAATCTGCGTTCGCGCCTATGGAGAAAAACATGCGGCGGAGCTGGACCTTTCCCCGGCAGAGGCACGCGCCATAGTGGAAATCTACGCCATCACAGGGCTGCTGCATGACTTCGACTACGAGAAGCATCCTTCCGCGGCGGAGCATCCCTGGGTCGGCAACCAGATCCTGACAGACCAGGGCTGGGCGGAGGAGATTCGTCACGCTATCCTCGGCCATGCCGAGTACACCAACACGCCGCGCACCTCGCACCTGGACAAAACCCTGTTTGCCTGCGACGAGCTGGCTGGCTTTCTGACCGCGAACGCGCTGATCAAGCCGACGAAGTCGATTCTGGATGTGAACGTCGCCTCCGTGCGTAAAAAGATGAAGGACAAAGCGTTCGCGCGCGGCGTAAATCGCGACGACATTATCAACGGGGCTGTGAATCTTGGTGTCGATCTCGACCAGCACATTGCTTTCTGCCTCGCCGCCATGCAAAAACACGCGGACGTTTTAGGATTGGCTGGGACTACAGAAATCGCGGGTGCCCCACCTTCGCCCTTCGACTTAGCGCAGGGTAAACTCCGCTAAGGTGGGATGTTGTTTTTTTTCATAGTCCCACTCTCCTTCGCGGGTGTATAGTTCGGATGATCCTTAGAAGGAGATGGCATGAAGAAGTATTTTGCGGAACTTGTGGGGACCTTCGTCCTGGTTTTTGGTGGCGTTGGTAGTGCAGTATTGGCAGGCACGCACATCGGATATATGGGTGTGGCGTTTGCCTTTGGCTTGTCCTTGCTAGCGATGGTCTACACCATCGGGCCTGTTTCGGGCTGCCATATCAACCCCGCCGTCACCTTCGGCGTTTTTCTCACCAAGAAAATCAATGGCAAAGATGCCAGCATGTATGTGATCGCTCAAATTATCGGTGCTGTCCTCGCAGCTGGCCTCATCCTGTTCATTGCGCGCGGCATTCCCGGTGGTTATGACGCATCCGTGAGCGGCCTGGGCGCGAACGGCTACGGAATGCACTCTCCCGGCCTCTACAACCTGCAGGCGGCTTTTCTTGCGGAAGTCATTCTGACCGCGTTTCTGGTGCTCACCGTGCTTGGCTCGACGGACATTAAATCGCCTGTCGGCTTC
>JAJYGR010000133.1 GCA_021790655.1 Acidobacteriota bacterium
TTCCCGATTTCAAGCACAACGCCAATCACCCTCACCGGTAAAGTAGGACCAGCTTTGGGGGGCGCCACGCCAACCGGATCCATCCTTTTTGAGGACACCGACGGGACCGTTCTGGGGACTGCCGCTTCCACTCTTACCAGTGGAGAGGCGTCGCTGACTTTACAGAACATGGGCAGTGGGCAGCACATCATCACCACGCTCTACTCAGGAGACAGCAACTACCAGCCGAACACCTATGCCGATGGCGGGCTGGTGATTGGGGTGAGCGGCACGCCGGTGACTCTGACGTTCAGTCCCAGCACAGTAGCCTATGGCAGCGCGATCTATGTCACCATCACCGTTACGGGGCAAAATGGAGTTGCGCCAACCGGCGGCGTGAGCCTCTATGCCTATAACGACCAGGGGACCCAAGGCACCACACAGACGACCTTAAACTTCACATCTACGAGCGGCGACGTATCGATTTACTCCGGTCAGGTCGGTGTCGATCTATCGCCGCTTGGCAACTATGAACTTTATGCGGTCTACAATCCGGGCAATTATCCTGGTGGCAGTTCGTCCAATGAGCCACTGACAGAGACTGGCGAGGCGATGACCTTGAGCCTGAATTGTGCCCCGCAAAACACTGACTCTGGCTTGTATGCGCCAAATCAGCAAACCTGCTACTCGCAGGTGACGGATGCCTTCGGAAACATCGTGCAGCAAGGCCAGGTGGTCTTCTCCATGACAAATGGCGCGTCGGCAGCCGAACAAATCGGAGACAATGTCGATACCAATCCCACGTTCTCTGGATACTATGCGGTTGACACGTTCCCGAACCCAACAGCCAGCTATTACACGATGACGGCGACGTTCCCCGCAGGACAGGGACTGCCAACCGGCACGGGTGGCGGCTACTACGGCACGGGAACCATTACAGGATCATTCTGCACCCAAGGTCCTGGGACTTGTGTGCTACCCGCCGCGGCACGCAGCAGAGCAGTGCGAGCACTAAATGGAAGCGCTGGATCGACCTTCCTGAATCGTTCTCGAGATCACAGTATTCCGACTCTCCGTGTCGTTCACGGTGGGGTTCCTGGAAGCCCACGATTTCACCCATAAACCACCGCGTGTCCTGCTTGATTTCTCGGAGTAAGCCTGACGTGGTCTGACAGGCAGAACCAGGTCAAAAAACTGACTGACCTTTGGAAGACCACGCAAATCGTGTGGCCCTCGTTTTTTGATTTTCCTTCGCCCTTCTGTGATGGATTGACGGATACTGATGTCTTTTCTAAAAAAAAATGATCGGGATTTATGGCCAAGGATGAGTCACCTTCAGATAACTTTCTGCATCTAAAAAAGTTGCTCATTGTATTTATAACTTTCCTTGAAATATAAAATTCAATACAATTTTATGCACGGAAGTAACAAAACTGTTCTATTGTGGAAAATAATCACGGTGGAACGCGTAGTGAAATTGGCTTTTTTAGGGCGACAACTGCCGCAGATGAAATCAAGCGAGTTAGCGGTCTGCCAGCACGGATTTAGGTTCAGCGTTTCTCTGCGATCGAGGTGTTTGGGGGTGCGCAGTTTTGCCTGATTAGGCTAGCCCTGCAATTTCCAATGTTGCAGTTCCTTCATTTGAATAAGAGGTCACGCCATGCTCCGTCCGATCATTCGTCATCTTCTGTTAGCTATTTCCGCTGGTAGTATCGCCGTTGCAACACTTTTGGCTGCTGGTACTGCCAACGCGCAGGCGTTGTTTCAGACGCCTGCCGCTACCAACATATTGACTACTGGGAAGATGCCGCAAGGTGTGGCAGTCGCCGACTTTAACCATGATGGTTTCCCGGACCTGGTGGTAGCGAACAAAGCAGCCAACACCATAAGTGTGTTTCTGGCATCGGGTCCCGGCATGTTTAGCGCTGCTGTTACCTATCCCACTTGTGGCGGCCCGACCGCAGTGCTGGCTACGGACCTTGACCTTACCGGCCTGCCAGACATCGTTGTTACCTGCAACACTCCTACCTCGAACGTCATTGAAGTATTTCTGAACCTGGGAAATGGGACGTTTAGCTCTAGCCCGACGACGAGCCCAACCACAAATATTGTGCTTGGGACAGGTTTGGGTCCCGTATCGATCGTTGCTGGAGATTTCAACAGCGACGGCCACCCCGATCTCGCCGTAGCAGACAGTGGCGATGGGACAGTTACATTATTTCTAAGCGACGCGGCCAAGAACTTTACCACCTTCACCTCCAAAACGATTTCTGGCCTGGGAACCCCCACAGCAATTACCGCTGGCAATTTCGATACAACCGGGCACTTGGATCTTGCCGTGACCGATACATCCAAGAAAGTTGTCAACATACTAATGGGCGACGGGACGGGAAATTTTGCAGTTGGGACGCCGGTTCCAACGCAACAAACTCCAAATGCTATCGCAGCCGGAGACTTCAACCACGATGGCTTCCTCGATCTTGCTGTGGCCAACTCCGGATCGGGCACGGTAAGCGTTCTGTATGGACAGGGAAACGATCTGTTCGAGGCAGCAAAGCCAATTCCAGTGGGCCCAAAGAGTGGCACGGGCGCGGACTCAATCATCGCTGTGGACATCAATGGCGACGGATATCTCGATTTACTTTCCGGTAACGTTCTGCAAAATAACGTAGCCATTCTGATGAACACTGGCAGTGGCAAAGTAAGCGACACATTTGGTGCGGCGGAGCACTACGATATTCGCGTTCTTAACGGACCTGCGTACGTTGCAGCGGGGGACTTTTATCGCGATGGCAAACCCGCTGTGGCAGTTACTCAGCAGGATAGCTACTCCGTCTCGGTGTTTGCCAACAATACGCTGCCAACTCCGGAGCCGGGAGGCCGCAACTTTCATTCGCCGAACACTCTTACCAACGGCCATGGCAATATGGCCGATGGAGTTGCAGTAGCGGATTTCAACCACGATGGATTGCCTGACATTGCTGCTTCCTACCTCGAAGACAACTCAGTCCGCGTACTGATTGGCTCTGGTGGTGGAAACTTCAATACAGCGGCCGTAATGTATCCCGTTGGCAAGCAACCCTACTGGGTTGTAGCCGGCGACCTGAACAATGACGGCTATGCCGATCTGGTCACGGCGAACACGGGGGACAACACAGTCAGCGTGCTAATGAACAACGGCGGAGGCAGCGGCACATTCGCCGCAGCGCAAAGCTACCCTGTCGGCAAGCAGCCCTTCCAGGTCGCCATCGGCGATTTGAACGGCGACGGTATTCCTGACCTGGCAGTAAGCAACTATGGCGACAACACCGTCTCCATCCTTTACGGGCAAGCCGGCGGAAAGTTCGTCGGCGGCCAAACATTGGCGACCTGCGCAAATCCTTACGGAGTCGCCATTGGAGATTTCCGCCACAGCGGTCAGAATGATGTTGCCGTTACCTGCTTCAACACGGCGCAGCTCGAAGTCTTTCTGAATAACGTGGCCCTGTTCCAGCCGCCTCCGTCTCAGACTACTTTCCAGTCGCCGGAAATGTACTCGACAGACTCGTTCCCGACGTCGCTGGTCGTGGGCGACTTCAACCGCGACGGCAACCTGGATATCGTGACCGGAAATTCCATCGCGAACGATGTTTCCTTCTTCGGAGGCAATGGGGATGGGACGTTCAGGCCCGCTGCCAATAGCTTTGCGTTGAACTTCCCTGACTCGATTGCTGCTGGGGACATCAACGGCGATGGCATTTTGGACTTGGTCACGGTAGCCGCAAACTTTAACCAGGTGGCCGTATTGCTTGGCAAAGGCGACGGCACTTTCCAGCCACGATTTGAATTCGCCGCCGGACAGCAACCTTGGGCAGTAGCATTGGGTGACTTCAACTTGGATGGCAAACTGGATGTCGTGACCGCCAACACGGTGAATCGCGTCAACATCACTAGCCCCTCCAAACAGCAGCAGTATATGACGGAATTTCCGCCAACGGCGAATGGTGGGCCGAGCCTCAACGTACTGCTCAATAGCTCGGGAACTACGATAACCATGAGGCATTCGCCCACTGGCACTGTTCCATACAATCAACCGGTCACGCTCACCACAAATGTTTTCGCAGCTTTGGGGGGCACATTCCCCACAGGAAGTGTCATCTTTGAAGATACCGATGTGGGCATACCACTGGGAAACGGTCCGGTAGCGCTTAGCAGTGGAACGGCTTCGCTGACATTACCAAACCTGGGCAGCGGCCATCACCAGATCACTGAGCTTTACTCTGGGGACATGCTGTATCAGCCATCGACAGCGACGGGGCCCGGTTTCATTGTGGATGTCTTAGGCACACCAGTCTCACTGACATTCCAGCCTAATACCGCTAGTTACGGGGCAACCTTCGACTATACCGTTGTAGTCGGTACTCCGGGTGTGCTCAAACTACCCCCACAGGGAACGGTGAGTATATTTCGAGTACAGAATCAGTCAGCCGTCCTCGTTGACGGTCCACATGCGGTCGTTCCGGGGCTCAATGGGACCTCGACATTGAATGGCACTCTAATTGATGGATTATCACCGGGCACCTATAGTTTCTTTGCGGTCTATTATCCATTGTCCACAAAAGTAGGTACAGGCGGAAGTTCGCCAGACGTGCCGTTTACTTCCACACCATAACAAAGCTGCACATATTACCTGTCGATTGAGAAAGGCCGCATCTCTGTGATGCGGCCTTTCTCTTTCACGTCTTACTACCACCTGGGAGCAATTCCAATCACGCTTAACATGCGGCCAGTAAAACCGTGGTCTGCGCGATGAGAAAAAAACCGCTTGCGATCGCATGACGTACACAGGCCCATCGCATGGACCTTGTGGGCGGAGATCCCTGCATCCAGTAACTGGCGCCGGTTGGCTTCGACAAGATCGAGATGAAGACTGGGACCCAAATTGCTATGGCCCGGCGCACGCGCAGTGAGGAACAACATCGGATATTTTTCTTTGATCGGATCGAGATCGAATACTTCGCGGAACAGCGTATCCGCATAGGTAAACTGCGAATTAAATTCCATGCGGACTTCTTCTCCAACGGCGTAGCAGCAACCGCCAATTCCCGGCCCAATGGCAGCCGTCAGGTCGCCAGGACGGCTGCCAAACTGAGCGCGCATTCGCCCAACGCCACGCTCTGCAATTCGCGACAGAGTACCGCGCCATCCGGCATGAAATGCTGCTACGATCCGCAAACGCACATCCGCCACTAGAATCGGCAAGCAATCTGCCGTCTGTATTCCTAGTAACATTCCGGGGTTGGCCGTTATGGATCCATCGCCACGCAACACGGCAGAATCAGCGTTGTCCTGCATTTCTTGTTCACTCGCAAGATGCACCAATCCAGAATGAATCTGCCGCAGCAGAACCAGCGGCATTGGAGAAGATTTCTTGCGCTTTTTTCCCTGCACGCTGCGCGCGAACAGTTCCCGATTTTTCCGCACATTCTCCGCCGAATCCGCAGGCGTAAGTCCAAGATTCAGTTCCCCGCAGCCCGTGTCGGCAGAGTAGATGGTAGAGACTCCTCCGGACCGTGTACTGAAACCATGGATAAGCCATGGAAATTGCCGCCATTCCTGTACCCGAAGAACCAACGGGTCTAAATCCGGACTTGGATACGCACCTTTATTGGTACGTGGCTTTTTTGTGCCATTCTCTACCCTTGAGAAACCAGGTTTTACTGATGTTTTCTTGTGTGGGCTGCGTTCCAGGCCTCCGGTAGCAAATAAGGCATCGATTTCCCGCAATCGGGCAGCGCTAGAGAGAGAGGGTTTTGGGGATGTCACGTTCCAATTTTAAGCTTGATTGCGGACATAGGAGGGAGAGACGCAAAAGGCCCGCATAGCGGGCCTTGCATCGAGGCTTTGTTAGGATGGACGGCAGCGAGGATGGGTGCGATGGGAGTCGTTCCAACATGGAACGACATGGGTCATGCGAGAACTTCTAAAGTGGTCTGAAAGTTGGACGCCTCATTCTTGCTTATATGTGCTGCACGCATCGTGCCAAATCAGAACATATCGACAGCCATCGGTCGTTCCTTCAGCGAATGGGCTAAAAAATACTGATTACCGCGATTATTACGAGGTTTTCTTGCTAGATAACGATAGCAGTGGGGTGAAGTATAGGCCAATTATCCGACAGGAGATTCGAATGCCATAAAAAAGCGGCTCCATGTGGGCAAATGGATACCACTATTGAGCAGAGTGTTTCTTTGTATTATCCACTGAGGATAGTGTATCGGCGTCTTCCACATGCATTTGTTTGATCTTGTTAAGAAGCGCCTTATAGCTTACCTGTAGACGTCGTGCCGCTTCACGGCGGTTCCAGCGAGTTGCCTTAAGCATGTCCGTAATGGCACGTCGTTCGGCCTCCCAAGCGGCGCGTCGGCCTATCTCCAAGAGAGACAGAGATGGTTCTGCCGTAGCACGGGAGTCATTGGGTGAAGTTTCGCTGGCAGAAGTCTCTTCTGCTTTCCTAGCAACGCTGGCGGCAACGAGCTTCGCATGGCCCCGATCCGAAAGCTCGCGCAGGATTTGCGTTTCTCCGCCAACAATGACAAATCGCTTGCACAGATTTTCCAGTTCGCGGATATTGCCCGGCCAGTCGTGCTCCATCATTCGCTCCTTGGCCTCGGCGCTGAAGAATTGGGGAGCACGGTCGTATTGGAGGGCAAATTTCCGCAACAAATAGTCGGTGAGAAGTGGGATTTCATCACGCCGCTCCCGTAAGGGAGGTAAATAGATCGTAACGACGTTGATTCGATACAGGAGGTCTTCGCGAAACAGGCCCTCGCTGACTCTTTGTTCCAGCAGCTTGTTCGTTGCACACACAATGCGCACATCTACAGAAATATCGCGCTTGGCGCCCAGGCGCGAAAACCGGCCATCCTGGAGTACATGCAGCAGCTTGGCCTGCAACATAGGATGCATCTCGGCAATTTCATCGAGAAACAGGGTACCGTGGTCCGCCAGCTCAAACTTCCCGGGCTTGTCGCGGTTTGCGCCAGTAAACGCTCCCGCCTCATACCCAAACAACTCACTCTCCAGCAAATCATTAGGGATGGCGGCGCAATTCACCTTGACGTAGGGCTTCCGTCTGCGCACGGAGCGCTCATACAAAAGCCGCGCCACGAGTTCCTTGCCGACGCCACTCTCTCCTCGAATGAGCACGGTCACATCTGTCGCGGCAACCTTCTCAATGGTCTCTAGAATCTCCGCCATGCGTGGATTGGCGCCCACGAGGAAGGGAGGCGGTTCCATGGTTTTTGAATCCATAGACAAAACTTTTGCGGTTGCGCCACTGGTAATCACAGATGCGGGATCAGAGGTATGTTCGCCCGCCAGATCCCGCTTAAGCCTATCAACAACCATCCGTGCACGCTGACTCAACATGCCCCCATCGAGCGGAAGGGTCCAAAGATCTTCCGCGCCCAGTCGGGAAACGGCGAAGGCGGTCTCCTCACTGGGTTTGGCAAGCAGCACAACTACAGGCAAATTTGGATAGCGGGTCCGCAACTGCTCCACAACGCCATGGTCCCCGTGTAGTTCCAGGACCAGTAACGCGGTGGCCCGCTCTGTCAATTCCTCCAGCAAATGCTCTGGCGAGCGCACCTGGATCGTAGACACAGTAGCTCCTGCCTGCCTCAGCGCATGGGCGATGGAGGCCGAGTGAACTGCGTCGCGCACAGCGAGCAGTACCGGGACTTGAATTGCAGCCATTGGGTTGTTAGCTATGATTCTAGCCCTATTTGTGGCAGTACATTTGAACTTTATTCCGCGATTCGGCCTACGCGCCAAGGATGAGATGCTCTACGGCGCCGCGCAGACGACCGGTAAATTTTGGATGGGATTCTCCCGGCTCCCGGCGCAAGGGCTGCCCTACTACTATAGAAAGGCCGGACGGCCTCATCGTGGCACACTGCGCCGCCTGCCAGAGCCCGGCCAGAGCGACCGGGACAACATCGGTATCGGATTCCTCAGCCAGCAGGCTTATGCCTGTCTGGAAAGGCTGTAACGCTCCGTCCACGGTACGTTTTCCTTCAGGGAATATCAACACGTTGTAGCCACGATCCAACGCTTCGCCCGCATGGGCAAAGCTTCGTCGCAGTCCAGCGCCAGCGGGGAGTGGGAACACGTTGAACAGTGCAGTTACGGCCCTTGCCTGCAACGGGGCTAGCCAGCGCAGCGGCCCCGCGCCCACGCCAGCCACCACCTGACCGCGCTGCCATGCGGTCATCAACTCCGCCGACATGCCCACGGCCATGTGCCGCCGCACCGGGCCAGGCAGCGCGAAGAGCACCAGCGGAACATCCATGGCCGTGACGTGATTGCAGATATAAATGGACGGTTCGAGCGGCAATTTTTTCGCGTCACAGTGAACGCGCGGATGCGCCAGCAGCGCCACTAGTGGGCGCAGCAGACACTCGACAAAGAGCACGCGGACTGCCTGCACTGGAGCACTCCACGGCCATCGCACATACTGAATCGGAGTCGATTTTGATGGCTTCACTTCCATGCCGATTGATTCGCCATTCTTCGCTCCACCCGTGGCTTTTTGCTCGACCTGCGATCCCAGGTTAGCCTGGCGCGCCTGGGCCACCCGGCGCAGATCGCCCAACGTGCGGGCTGCGGCAATCGCTTCCTCGCTGATAGCGATGCCAAACTGCTCCTCCATCGCCATTGCCAGTTGCATGCGTCCCAGGCTGTCGAGGTGGAGATCTGTGGCCAATTCCGCTGCATCGTTCACCCCGACGGCAGACTGCCCTGTAACCTGTTCCAACAGCCGCAGCAGTGGGTCTTGATTGGGCGTGAGCGCAGAGGAGGCTTCCGTCTGTAGCTGTTGCTGCACCCAGGCCGCGACTTCCCGGCGCAATAGCTTTCCCATCGTGTTGCGAGGAAACTCTTCTGTAGGCCAGCGGAGCGCGGTGCGAATCTGCTGAAATTCCTGTAAATGCCGATTGGCATTGGCTGTAATTTTCGCCAGGGGCTCCGCCGCGTTGCTGGATTCGAGAATGCAGACTGCAACCGGCTCCGGTCCGCTGGGGCCGTTCCAACCAACCACCATGCAGTCGCGAACGCCAGGCTGGGCACGTACTGCCGCTTCCAGATCGGCAGGATGAATGTTCATGCCGGAGGCGGCCACAATCACATCGCCTTTTCGACCGAGAAAGCGCATGTCTCCAGCGGCATCCACGGCGCCTAAATCGCCTGTGCGCAGCCACTCTTCCGCGCGTGGCTCCATGCGGCCATCGCGCCATGTACCCGCAGCCAAGATTGCGCCGCGCACCAGAATCTCACCGTCGTCGGCAATGCGCACTTCGCGCCCTGCCAGAGGTTTGCCGATACTGCCGCGCGTTGCATGGAAGGGATGGTTCAACGTCGCCAGCGCCGTCGTCTCGGTCATCCCGTAGCCCTGCACCAGCACGAAGCCCAGGGTATTCCAGAAAAGTTCGACGTCCTCCGGCAGTGTTGCGCCGCCCGACACAAAGGCCCAGAATTTGAATCCGAACCGACGATGCAGGCCACGCAAGCGCCACCATCTCCGCCACACGCTCTGCTGCTGGACCGCAGTGAGACGTTGCTCCAGTTGCGGTTCGCTTGCCAGCAGATACGCGCGCATCAATTCCAGAACACGTGGCACCACAGCAGCCACTGAGATGCGCTCACGACGAATGCGTTCAATCAAATGACTGGCCACGAGCCGGTCTTCATAGTGGACTTCCGCCGCCAGCAGCGGAGGCACCCACAGGCCCATGAACTGCCCAAAAACATGGCCCAGCGGAAGGGTATGCAGAAAACGCAGCGGATGCACCCAGCGCTCATAGCGCAGATATTTTGCGATCTCGCGTTCCAACACTTCGACACTCGCCAGCACGTTGCCATGCGTATGTACGATGCCTTTCGGAGCGGAAGTTGTTCCCGACGTAAAAAGAATTTGCAGCGGCGAGTTCGAGTCCAGCGCAGGATCTGCTTCCAACAACGGCTGTTTTGGCAATACAACAGCGAAATTCTGGAAGGAAATCTTCTGTATAGATTCAGGCAAGGCTTGCAGCAAATTCTCATCACCGACTGCCATACGGGGCGATACATCCGTTACGACGCGGGCAGCAAATTCCGGGCTTCCGCCTGCATCGAGTGGAACGGCGATGACACCACGCAGCACGCAGCCAAAGAACGCTGCGACCCATTGGGAAGAGTTCGCGCCCCACAGCAGAACGCGTTCGCCGGGAAGAATGCCACGCTCTGCCAGGCATCGCGAAAAGCGACCAGCCATTGTCGCCAACTCGGCGTAAGAAGTGGCCACTCGACGATTGCCCGGATAGCTGACAATGGCTGTCTGTCGGCCATGCCGCTGAAAGTCTTCGACGAGTGTAGCCAAATGCTTTCGCATATTTTTATGGGATGCGGCTGGTCCCATCCATTGAAAGGCTGCTAAGGATGGGGCACGCGGCAGCATCAACCCACGTCTGTCGCCGCGGCGACCGAGACGTGGGGCACCCAGATTTTATCCTCGCTGCTCTGGCTGAAAGCCATCCTGTGTTGGCCGCACGCGGACACGCTCCACGCGATGCACCGACGAAGCCAGCACCTCAAAACGCAGCCCGGCCATTTCGATCACTTCTCCGGCTAAAGGGATACGTCCCGCTTCTTCTGTCACCAGGCCGCCGAGGGTGGTCGAAGTATATTCCTGCGAGAGCGGCAGTGAGACGGAGTCGGCAAACAGCGTTTCCAGTTGCGCGAGCTCAAAATTGCCCGGAACAATGTAGGAGCCATCGGGCTGTGGCTGCGCTGTTTCTTCCACCGCCGACGCTTCATGCTCATCGCTGATCGCGCCGACAATCTCCTCCACGATGTCTTCTATCGTCACCAGACCGGCAACGCCTCCGTACTCATCGATCACCACGGCCATGTGCTGCTTATCACGCTGCATCTCGCGCAGAAGCGGCTGGATATTTTTCGTTTCCGGCGTAAACATGGCGGGGCGCGCTATCTTTCCAACGGTCGAGGTTGCGGCTTCAAAGTCAGCGACGTGGAGCAGATCGTGCATGAACGCTATCCCTACGATATCGTCGAGATTGTTGCCATATACAGGCACACGCGAGTAAGCGTGCGCGCGTAGTTGCTCAGTGAACTGCGCCAGAGTCATGGACGCAGAAACAGCGTAAATCGCCGGGCGCGGCGTCATCACATCGCGCACAATCTTGTCGCCGAACTCGACTGCGGAACGAATCAGCGCCCGGTCGCTTTCTTCCAGGATGCCCTCTTCTTTGCCCGCTTCGATCAACGCTTCCACAGCTTCTGAAGAATCTTCTTCTTCGGGTGTTTCGTCGGGCTCCGCAAGCGCAGCGATGGAAAGCAAAAATCCCAGCACCACCGAAACCGGCAGCACCATGTAAAAGAGCACACGCAGTACTCCAGTCAGCCGAGTAACCCAAAGTCCGCGCGTTCGCGTAAAAAAAAGCTGTGGCAGAAAGCTATGGAAAAGGAGGATGGCTAGGACTATGGCCAGAAGGGTCTGCGCCACATCGCTTGCAAGAGAGGTGCCATGCGTCCTATGTGTGTGCAAGGCGACGTCGGCAAAAATAAGGGTCAGTGCCGCCAGCGAAAGTTGCGTCCACATGGCGGCCGATTGCGCAATCCGCGCGCGAGTCATGCCAATGCGAGGTTCTACCTGCTCCTCCCATGCATCGATATTTTCCTGAAAGTCCCGCGAGAGGAACTTCCCCATCTCGGAGTAGAGACGATCCACGTAGGAAGTCAAGGTCAGAATCGCGAGCAATATTAGGATCAGTATGGATTGCAGCAACGTCATGGGCGGCCTCTTGGCTTTGGAGGACGCGCTAAAGAATGTTCCTCGATCTCATGCTGCCCGCTTCGCGCGATCAAGGCATGTGGCAGACGGAAACGACGACGGAGTTGCTCTTCGCGCTCTGCCATTTCTCCCACGTCCGTTTCGTGATCATGCCCGGCTAGATGAAGCAGCCCGTGCAGCAGAAGAATTTTCAATTCTATGAGGAGCGGATGTCCAAACTGCTTCGCCTGCCGTGCCGCGCTATCCAGCGAGATGGCAAGATCGCCAGCCAGTACCTTCTGAGATGACGGACCCGACCGAGCTGCACGTTTGCCTGGCGAATTATTTTCGGCAATTATCAGCGCCGGAAAAGAAAGAACATCGGTAGCTTTATTTTTACCGCGAAACTCGCGATTTAATTTGCGGATTTCTTTGTCGGAGGCCAACAAAACAGACACCTGACCGGCAACCGGCACCGCCCGCTGCGCCCTTGCAAAGTACTGCCGCAGCGCTGGAATCCACGCCGTAACGCTGTTGGTCAATCCATGGCCATCGGAAAGTTCAACTGTAATCATCGCGGGAGGACCCTGACGCCTCAACGATGCAGGGTATTGTCCGCATGGTAACGCACTTGCGTTCTCCGCGCGTTACTGTGTTTGTACGGCTGGCTTATCGACGCTTGCGCTGCGCTGTCCGACTCCGCTGCCCGACATCGGTTGCGAAATTTCCAGCGGCAGTTCGCGCTGGCCGCGGGTGTAGCTATCGTAGGCGCACACGATCCGCTGCACCAGTTGGTGTCGCACCACATCTCCCTGCTCGAAGTAGCAGAAGTTAATACCGTCCACTCCTTTCAGCACTTCGATGGCCTCAATCAATCCGGACTTGCGTGGGTTCGGCAGGTCGATCTGCGTGATGTCTCCGGTGATGACGGCCTTGGCGTTGTTGCCCAGGCGGGTCAGAAACATCTTCATCTGCTCACTGGTGGTGTTCTGCGCTTCGTCCATGATGATGAAGGCATCGTTCAACGTGCGACCACGCATGAAGGCCAGAGGGGCCACTTCAATCACATTGCGTTCCAGCATTTTGTCGACGCGGTCCGGCTCCAGCAGGTCGTAGAGCGCGTCATAAAGCGGGCGCAAATATGGGTCTACTTTTTCCTGCAATGTTCCGGGCAGAAATCCCAACCGCTCACCAGCTTCGACAGCAGGGCGAACGAGCACGAGTCGGCTGACCTTCTTCGCCGAAAGTGCTGCGACCGCCATGGCGACCGCCAAATATGTCTTGCCGGTTCCCGCTGGTCCAACACCAAAAACCATATCGGACCCTTCAATCGCTTCCAGATATTGCCGTTGATTTATTGAGCGCGGTTGAACCATGCGGCGTATTCCCGTGGAGCGATGCTTGCTGCTGTCTACCAAACCGCGTAGTGTGACGGTCTTGTCGGTAACGACCAGCTTCAACATGCCGGCCAGCTCGCCGTTTTGCAGAATGACGCCGGCACGGCGCAAAGCTTCGTAGTCGGCAAATATCTGCTCGACACGGGCTATGGTGTCCGCGTCTCCATCGACGTAAAGAGCATCGGAACGTAGATCGATGCGAACTTTCAAAGCTGCTTCGATCAGGTGTAGGTTCTCGTCGCGTGTGCCAAAAATCGGCTCAATATTGGGGGTTATTTCGATGGTTTTCTTCATCAATAAAGCCTTATGCCTCCATGCGGACCGGGTACGCCAGAGCAACGAACAGCGCGTGCTGCCCGAGGACGATGCATTTTGTTGAACTGTGGAGTGCGGGTACGATCTTCTGGCCAGTGAAGTGGAGCGCGTGTTGCAAGGTCGTTCCGGACCCATGCGCAGAAGGCGCTAGAGGAGCAGCCAGCCGGTTTGTTCGCAGTGCATCAATGAGCACGATGATGGGCACAGAGTAGCGCGGAGTGACGACTTCGTCAATCAGCAAATGAAAAATTTTTATTCTGGTGATATTTCCGAGTGAGATAGCAAGTGAAGTGTCAACATGCGCCGGGATTTCTTCGGACAGCCGCAGCGGAGCGGGCGTTGAAGGTACAGGAAAGTGATCACAATTCGCGAAGGATTCTGCTAACCGGAAACGGGGCCACGTCCAAGTGCGCGCGCATCGTCTGAAGTAAATTCTATTCCGGATAGCAGCGGTGAGGTTTACATCAGCAGTCGTATAATTTGAAAACAAGGTGTTGTATGGCTAAAGAGAGACGTGATCCCGTCCGCCAAGGCATGGGGGCACAGAGCGACTTCGTAGCTGAACTGTTTGTACCGAGTGAACTGTATAAGGCACAACAGATGGCGATGGTTCAGAAGTTAATTGCAGTTGGATTGAGTCCTGAACATCTCGCAAGTATGTTCTTCATTCCCGTTGACCGGCTTTCAGATGAAAAGCCAAAAGATCTGTAACGAGGCATTTCGCCAACCCGCGCTATACCCATCGCGTTCTAAGACATCAATTTCAATCTGCGCCTCTGCCCAGATTACATCCTGATTGACCCCGTTCCCCGGTTCCCGTAAACTAAGAGCTTGCGTGTCCTCTGCTGTCGTTGCTGGCTATTTGAAGTAGTGTCCTCCCAAGGGTTTACGCGTTTCGAAGAACTGCCGCAGAAGAGAAGTTGGATCAAAAATTTTAGATTGATTTACGAAAGAGATTTTTCATGGCAAATCATGTTTCCTCGCTGAAGCGCGCCCGGCAGACCGTCAAGCGCAGCGCCGTCAACCGCGCCAACAGAAGTAAACTCCGCAACGGCCTGCGCGCCATGCGGGAAGCACTTGCTACGAACGACGTAGCGGCTGCGCGCGCGCAGTACGACCAGACTGCTTCCATGCTGGACAAGAGCGTACAAAAAGGCATTCTGCATGACAACACCGCTTCGCGCTATAAGAGCCGCCTGAACGCTCGCGTGAAGGCACTGGCGACCAAGGCTGCGTAGATTTTTTGATTCCCATCCTGGCCGCAAAATGGCGGCGAGGATGGGCACCTGCAAGTATCGCTCGACTACACTTCGCTGCAAAGTTCCTGCAATAGCCGCACCCAGCGGTTGCCGTAGTCATCCCAGCCACCCAGATGTTGCACCCGCTCCAACGCTGCGGACCGCATTTGCTTCTGCAACTGCGGATTGTCGGCCAATTGCTGTAGCCGATCTTGAATCGCAGCCGCATCTTGTGGCGGCACGATAAAACCCTCTTTACCATCGGTGAAAAGGTCCTCGCTGCCGGTGTTTGGCGTTGCCAGGATCGGGCATCCACAGGCCATCGCCTCCCCTTGCACCAGCGCCATCCCTTCTTCCAGCGACGGCAGTGCCATCACATGGCTGCTGCTGAAAAGCTCTACCAATTCTGTGCGGGAAATCGCGCCTAGAATCTCGACATGGTCCATCGGGAGTTGCGCAAAGAGCGGCTTCATGTGGGGGAACACCGGGCCGACCAGACGCAGCCGCTTGCGTGGATGCTGAAGTTTGGCGAAAGCCTGCAACAAGTACGTGACACCCTTGCGCAGGCTAACCTGCCCGACAAACAATACCTCAAAGCTATCGGGAGCCGGTTCCGCGACAGGATGGAAAGCGTCCAGCCGAACTCCATAGGGGATGACGCGCATTTTTTCTGCCGCAATGCCCTCTTCCACAAAGCTGCGCGCAGCAAAGCTCGATGGGACCGTAATACAGTCGGCCTGTGCGTATTGCACCTCTTCACGTTCCGTATCGCGTGGATCGTAGATGTCCAGCGGAACACCCCAGCGATCGTGCTCCTGTTGCAGCAATCGCCATTGATAGCGAGCATGGGTCGAGCCACGGTCGCAAATGTATTTGCCGCCGCGTGACTGGACGAGTTTTCCGGCCTTCAATGCCGCGCCGGAAATGGCAATCAGCACATCGCAGGCCGCCTTCGGCTGCGCCATCCGGCGGGTCAGCCATGTGTCGAATGCCAGCGCATTCCAGTAATCGAGATGCTCGGTCCAGGGGGACGGATAGAGTCCGTACCTAGCCAGCAGGGCCAGCCCACCATGAATCCAGGGGAAAGTTTCAACGTGATCCTGTGGCAGACCTTCCCGCTTCAGGCGTGTCCAGGGATAGGTGGAATACACAGTTTGCAGGCAGGCGTGACGACGCAATTGGTGCGCCAGTTCAAAATGATGGAAGACCCCAAAAACCGCCTGCGAAACCCGCACCGTCTCAACCTCTGCAAATCTATTGCGTACCCACTAAAGTAACAGGACGCAACTCAGTAAGAATTTTCAGGCCCCGCATAGTAGCCGGGACGCACTTGCACGCGCAGGGGTCTTCCGTTTTGCTGGCAATGCACCTGTATATGCCGGTACTCGCCGGGACCAGACGGATTGCTGGGGATATAGCTGATCTGGTATTGGGTGCGCAGTTCGCTTGTAATTTCCTGCAAGGCTGCCTGCATCTTGCGTCCGTTGTTCCCGATCCGAAAGACTTGTCCTCCGGTTTCCTTAGCGAGTTTGTGCATTGCGCCCGCGTTCGGGTAGTCCAATACTCCGTAAATACTGGGGTCTGTAATCAGCAGAACATAGACAGTCGCATTGGCTTTCTGCGCTGCTTCCATCGCTTTTTGCAGATTGACATTGCTGCCATCATCCCTGCCGTTGGTTAGCAGAATCAACACCCTGCGGCCAGCCTCGCGCCGCAGTTTGTCGCGCGCCGCAAGATAGACCGCGTCATAGAGAAGCGCTCCTCTGGGCTTGCCGATCGACGGGATGGTCCCGTTGGCATAATTTCCGGAGGGCGAATTGATCCGCGCCCGATCCAAGGCGCGTTGCAGGGCGCGAGGACTGCTGGTAAAATCGGCCAGCATATCGACGGTAACATCAAAAGAAATGACAAAGGCTTCGTCCTGGGGTCGCATCAGGCGTCGTAGAAATGCCGTGGTGGCCTGCTGTTCGACAGGCAGGACCATCTGCTGGTCCAGGCTGCTGTCAAGAAGGAGGCCCAGGGTGATGGGCGCATGCGCCTGCGTGGAAAATGTCTGGAGTTTCTGTTGCGCGTCGTTGTCCGTAACTGTGCAGTCAGACTGGGTCAGGTTGCCGACCAGTTGGCCACTTAGACCACTCTGGCCGCCGTCTTTCACCCTTTTCTTCGGTTTTGCGTGTGGGTCACGGGCGACGAAAAATAGATCCACTCTGTCTGTCGAATGTTTCGACGCCGGAACGGATGTCAAGGGAAGAAGGGAGTTGCCCGGAAGGCGATGACCAACACTTTCCACAGGAGGCGCTTCCGGCGCAGGGGCCACCTGTGCCAGCGCCGAAGCAGCCAGCATGACAAAGCACATGACCTTGGACACGCCATGCATTCGGTCCCTAATGAGTTTCATACACAACAGGGTCCTGCGATTCTTTCCTCCAATGAAGTCTTTAAAAGCATCCTTGCAACCCGGCTGTCCAGTTTCTGCTTCCCACCGTACAATGGACGTAACAAAGAATACATGCTGAAGAAATGTGGCCAACTAATTTTGATGGTTTCCAAGGACTGTTTTGCTCGTTTTTTTGAGGGGGTTTCGGTGAAGTTGGGAGTATTGTCTTTTGCCTTTCTGCTTTGCATTGCAGGAACACAGCTTTATGCACAGGAAAGTCAGCAGGTGCCCAATGCGCCCGGGACAAATGTGCCTTCGGGCCCCACTCCGCAACCAGCGGCCGATAATTCTCCAGGCTCTCTGAAGCTCCCCAATCTGCTGCACGATGTCACGCCGGGAGAAGGTATTTCAAGCAGCTCTACGAGCAGTTCTGACGCCAACGCTGGAAACGGCGCGACGGGTGGTCAAAACAGTCAGACCACGCCTGCGCAGACGCAAAAGCCCGCTACGAACGTACTGCCTCCTGTCATTCCAGCGCGGGGCGAGGGGCCATCGACGGCCAGCTACACCATCCGCACACGCGTCAACTTTGTGCTGGTTCCAGTTACCGTGAAGGACTCCAAGCACCAGCTCGTTCCGGGCCTGACATACCATGATTTTCAACTCTACGAAAATGGCGTCCAGCAGAGGATCAGCTTTTTCACTGAAGATCCCTTTCCCCTCTCCGTGGCCTTTGTGATTGACCAGAGCCTGTCCGCCGACACGATGAAGAAGGTCAACGACGCACTGAACGGTCTACAGGGAGCATTTGCCCCTTACGACGAAGTTGCCGTCTACACCTATGCCTCGCATGTCAACCAGGCCACGAACTTTACCGGCGCGCAGAGCGAGCGTCTGACAGCGACACTCGACCAGATAAAATCGCCCGGCCGCTACATGGAAGTCCCCACCAATACCGGCCCGCTGGCGGAAGGGCCGATCATCAACGGTCGCATGGTCGATCCCAATACGACGCCCATGCACAATGGCAACTATGTGCAGATCATTCCTAAAGAAGTCCATGTACTGAATGACGCAATCTTCCGGGCAGCTACCGATCTTGCCCAGCGCAGCAAAGGGCGTCGCCGCCTCATCTACGTCATCAGCGACGGCAAAAATCAAGGCAGCAAACTTTCTTACAAGGAAGTTGTCCGATATCTACTGACCAACCAGATCGCGGTCGATGGGACCCTGGTCGGCGAATCGGCCACGCCTATTCTGGGCTTCCTCGATCGCTTCCATATTCCCATGCAGATGGCGGACAATCTTCTGCCAAAATACACGCTGGCAACCGGAGGAGCACTCGACTCGGAACTTTCTCGTAACGGCATCGAGCGCAGCTTCGCCCGAATAGCGGAACAGGCACGCAATCAATACACGCTCGGCTACAACAGCCACATCTCCGTCATGGACAGCCGTTTTCGAAAGATTGAAGTGCGGGTGCTGCGTCCTGACGTGACCGTAATCGCTAAACAGGGCTACTACCCCACGGCCACGGCGAACAACTAAAAACCGCATG
>JAJYGR010000089.1 GCA_021790655.1 Acidobacteriota bacterium
GCGGCCTGTTGATTGGCGTGGCGATTTTAGTGCCTACGCTGCTATGGAGCGATCTGTCCAATCCCTTTGTCTGGCTGGCGATCCTGGCAACCGTAGGTTTTGGCGGCATTGGATTTGCCGACGATTACATCAAGATCGTTCATAAGCGGAACCTGGGTCTGACCGCCCGCGCAAAAATGGTCGCGCAGGTGAGCATCGCGGCGCTGATTGCGATTCTTCTGCTCGTCATCCGTGGAAAGGGTGAATACTCCACGCGCCTGATGGTGCCGTTTTTCAAGCGTATCCGACCAGATTTGGCCATTGACTCGTTGCGTCATATGCCACATTTATGGCCGCTTGCATTTGCCCCCTTTGTTTTCTTTATTGTGCTGGTACTCGTTGGCTCCAGCAACGCTGTGAACCTGACGGATGGGCTGGATGGGCTGGCCATCGGCTGCACCATCATTGCCGCCGGAGCCTTGACCGTGCTTACGTATGTAAGTGGAAATGTGGTTTTCGCGGATTATCTCGGATTGCAGCGGATGCCGATGGTTTCCGAGTTGACTATCTTCTGCGGGTCGATGGTCGGCGCCAGCATCGGTTTCCTTTGGTATAACGCCCATCCGGCGGAGGTCTTTATGGGCGATGTAGGCTCCCTGGCGCTGGGTGGCGCGATCGGGACGGTTGCCGTCATCATCAAGCAGGAACTGCTTCTGCCATTTATCGGAGGCGTTTTTGTTCTGGAAGCCCTCAGCGTTATGCTGCAGGTAGGAAGCTATAAACTGCGCAAAAAACGCATCTTTAAGATGGCGCCCATTCATCACCACTTTGAACTGATGGGATGGTCGGAGTCGAAAGTGATCGTCCGCTTTTGGATCGCGGCCCTGGTATTCGCATTGTTTGCATTGACTACTCTGAAGCTGCGATAGACCATACTGAAATCTACGCCGAAAACTGCCCGACAAATATGCGGACGTGGGACAATCGATACGCAACGGAAAATGAGAGATGGATGGAATTAAAGGGTAAAAAAATCCTGGTGGTGGGCCTGGGCAAGTCCGGTCTTGCATCGGCCATTTTTCTGCGAAGCCAGGGAGCGCAGGTCACCGTCTCCGACGTGAGGAGTGTCGAGGCGCTGGCGCAGGAATTGCCCGCGTTGCTTGATGCTGGCGTGATGGTCGAGGCGGGTGGCCATGGACTACTGACCTTCCGCCGACAGGACTGGATCGTCGTCAGTCCGGGCGTTCCGCTGGACACGCCGGAGCTGGTGCAGGCTCGTGGTTTTGGGACTCCGGTCATCGGCGAGTTGGAACTTGCAGGACGTTTCCTGCGCGGCAATACTCTTGCGATCACGGGATCGAACGGCAAGACGACCACCACGGCGCTCTGCGGAGAAATCTTTCGCGCCAGTGGCCAGCCTACGCAGGTCGGCGGCAACATTGGCGTGCCTGTCATTTCTCAAGTGGCGCAGAGCCGCGAGGATGGATGGAATGTGCTGGAGGTCTCTAGCTTCCAGTTGGAAACCATCGTGGACTTTCATCCGAAGATCGCCGTCATTCTGAACATTACGCCCGACCATCTGGATCGCCATGGCAGCATGGAACATTACATCGCCGCGAAAGAGCGAATTTTTTCCAATCAGGCGGTCGATGATTTTCTCGTCCTGAATGCGGAAAACGCCGAGACGCAACACGCAGCTGTGCGTGCTCACAGCCAGATCTTCTGGTTCAGTTCTCGCAGACCAGTGCGGCAAGGATGCTTCATCTATCAGGACGCAATTGTCTGGCGAACAAGCGAAAAAGCTGCGCTGGAGCCAGTTCTTCCACTCAGCGAAATTTCTTTGAAGGGTGAGCACAATCTAGAAAATGTTCTAGCAGCGGTCTGCGCCGCGAAGCTGGCTGGAATTTCTGTCGATGTGATTCGTAAAGTCGTGGCCGAGTTTCGTGCTGTGGAACATCGCCTGGAATTTGTGGCGCGCATCCATGGTGTCGAGTATTACAACGACTCCAAGGCCACCAATGTGGATGCAACCATGAAAGCGATTGCTGCTTTTCCCGGCGGAATCCATCTGGTTCTCGGTGGCAAGGACAAGAACTCCGACTACACGTTGTTGCATCCGCTGCTGAAGGAACGAGTGCGCGCCGTATATACGATTGGCAGCGCAGCAGGAAAGATTGAGCAGCAGATTGCAGGCGCGGCCACGGTCGTTTCGTGTCAGACTCTGGAGCGCGCAATCGAGCAGGCTGCCACACACGCCCAGGCTGGAGATGTTGTTCTACTCGCGCCAGCCTGTTCCAGTTTCGATCAATTTGAAAATTACGAACATCGTGGGCGCGTCTTCAAGCAACTCGTGCTCGCTCGGCAAGGGTTGGAAGCATGGCAAAACGTGTCGGCATAGACAAGTGGCTATTCATCGTCACCCTGCTTCTGGTGCTCTTCGGGCTGGTCATGGTGTTTTCGGCCTCGGCAGTCATGGCGAAGGAGCGCTACGGCTCGCCCTATTCCTTTGTGTTGAAGCAGTCGGGCTGGGCACTCCTTGGCCTCATTACCATGGTCGTGCTGATGCGTGTCGACTATCGCAGGTATAACAGTCCGACGATTGTCTTTCCATGCGTTGCGATTACCACGATGCTGTTGCTAGCAACGTTTTTCATGCATGACTCGCACCATACGCATCGCTGGATTCGCTTTGGACCGCTCAGTTTTCAGCCATCGGAGATTGCCAAACCCACGCTGGTATTGTTTCTCGCATGGTTTTTGCAGAACCGCGTCGATCAACTGGATGATTGGAGACGCGCTCTTGTACCCGCGGCATTACCCAGCCTGCTGTTTATCGCGCTGATCTTAAAGGAACCAGACCTTGGCACCGCGATGGTCTGCGCTGTCGTTACCGCTCTGATGCTGTATCTGGCTGGCGCGCAGATGAAATATCTTTTTCTGGCATTGCTGGCTGCTTCTCCGGTGCTGTATTACATGCTGTTTCACGTGGCGTGGAGGCGCGCGCGCATGATTGCGTTTCTCGATCCCGATAAAGATCCACGCGGGACCGGCTTTCACATTCTGCAATCGCTGATTGCCGTTGGCGCAGGCGGCATTCATGGGGTCGGTCTGATGGAAGGGCGGCAGAAACTTTTCTTCCTCCCCGAACCGCAGACAGACTTTATCTTTGCTAACATTGCCGAAGAACTCGGGCTGATTGGCACGCTGCTGGTCGTCGCGCTCTTCCTTATGCTTGCCTATCGAGGACTGCGCGCTGCGCTGCTTTCGACGGACCCCTTTGCCCGCTTCCTGGCTTTTGGCATCACTGCTACGATCGTCATTCAGGCTTTTTTTAACATCAGCGTAGTGCTGGCACTGGTGCCGACCAAGGGCATCGCATTGCCGTTTATCTCTGCGGGAGGCACGTCTTTGTTTTTCACCCTGCTCAGTATGGGCGTCCTGTTGAACCTTACCCGGGAGATCGACTGAAGCGCATGGCAAAGAATCAGCGCATGGCCCAGGAACGGTTGCGGGTATGGATTGCAGGGGGTGGCTCTGGCGGCCACGTCATTCCGGCGCTTGCCATTGCGCGGCAACTTGTAGAGAGCGAAAACGCGGAAGTCAGATTGGTCGGCACAGCGCGTGGAATGGAAATCCGCCTGGTGCCAGCCGCAGGGTTTCCGCTGGATATCATCCGAGTCGGCCAGCTCAATCAGGTCAGTTTTTCGACCAAAGTGAAGACCTTGTCCCGTGTGCCGCTCGCGGTGCTTTCCTGCATCCGAATGCTGCGCAAATTTCGTCCGCATGTTGTTTTGGGCGTCGGTGGATATGCATCCGGGCCTGCGATGCTGGCGGCCATCCTGGCAGGAACGCCCAGCGTTATCTTTGAGCCGAACGCCGTTCCCGGCCTGGCAAATCGCATGGTGGGACGCTGGGTGCAGGCGGCCGCAGTCAACTTTGCCGATACGCTGCCCTATTTTCGCAATGCGCAAGTCACAGGCATTCCCGTGCGCCCGGAATTCTTTACTCTTCCC
>JAJYGR010000317.1 GCA_021790655.1 Acidobacteriota bacterium
ACAAAAAACAATGTTGTGGACAATTTTCGTAATTCTTCTGATTCTGTGGCTGCTGGGATTCGTAGGCTTCCACGTACTCGGCGCATACATACATATTCTCTTAATCATTGCAGTGGTGGTCCTGATCTTCGCAATCATTGGTGGAAGACGTACGCTGTGACTGCCGTTGGGCAGGAGGGCGTCTAGAAAGCATTGGACGTCCGAACGAACTTCAACTGGCCGTTCCATTCCCACAATGGAATAGCTGCAAAATCGACAGGAGATCCCCCATGAATAAAGACCAAGTGTCAGGAAAAATGGACCAGATAACGGGCAAGGTAAAGCAAGGCGTTGGCGAAGCAGTTGGCAACCAGGACCTGGCAAACCGCGGTCTCGCGGACCAGGTGAAGGGCGCAGCCAAGGAAACTGTCGGCAACGTGAAAGACGCCTTGGACCAACGGGCCAACGATCAAGCCAACACCGCGAGAGAGAATGCGTCTCATCGAGTAGACGATACGAAAAATCGCCTTAACGACAAAATCGATTCCATCAAGGAACAACATCAGATGGAAGAAACAACTCATCGCAGGTAGTTGAATTTCGTAGAACATTTTTGTGGTGTCTGCAAAATGCTCCGGTGCAATCTCCGGAGCATTTTTTTGTTGACATGCTACGGCCTGCCAGACCGGAAGGGTTCAACGACGATGCAGCAAATCAACGGCAACCGAAGCAAAGAAGAGAAATGAAATCATTCCGTTCAAAGTAAAGAACGCGGCATTCATACGGCGCAGATCGCGCGGCGAGACCAGCGAATGCTCGTAGAACAATAGCATGGCAACGGCGACCACCCCCAGCACGGTAATCGGCCCCAGATGAAACAACCCAATCAATTCCACCAGCAAACCCAACATGCCAAGATGCATGACGCGCGCTATCCAGAAGGCCGCGTCCAGTCCGAATGCCTGCGGAACGCTGTGCAGTCCGGCGTGTAGGTCGTGCTCGTAGTCCTGACAGGCATACAGGACGTCAAATCCAGCCGTCCAAAACAGGACTGCCAGCGTCAGGACAAGAATGCGCGGATCGAGCGATCCACGCACAGCGATCCATGCCGCAGAAGGCGCGATTCCCAGCGAAAGGCCCAGCACTAAATGGGACCATCGAGTGAATCGCTTGGCATAGGAGTAGGCAAATACGATGGCCAGCGCAAGCGGAGAGAGGAGCAGCGTAAGAAGATTCAGTCTGCTTGCCGCGAAGACAAAAATGGACGCTGCAACCAGGGTGAAGCCTGCCGTAAATTCGCGAGTGAGCAGCCCAGCGGGAATCGCCCGCATGGAAGTGCGCGGATTGTGCCGATCTATCTCCGCGTCCGCCCAGCGATTGAAGGCCATGGCGGCGGAACGCGCGGCGACCATACAGACAACAATCCAAAACAAAATCCGCCAGGGCGGCAATCCACGCGCAGCCAACATGGCCCCGGTCAACGCAAACGGCAACGCAAACACCGAATGCTCCCATTTGATCATTTCAAGGGTAGTGCGGAGTCTGCCGGTCATGAATTTGCGTTCCTCTTCAGCGGTTTGCGTGCGGGCATCAGATCGCTACGAGGCGAAGTCGCACCACTTCAGTGTAGTGCGAACGCTCGGCAGACGACGTGATCGACCAAACAACGCGGCGAGAGTGGGGCACTCGCTTATGACTTTCCAGCGACGCAGGAAATTTCCAGCGGGCTGTTACGATCAAAAGTTATAAAAATATTCAAAAGAACAATCGAGCGTGGCAATGCTGCCCGAATTTCGTTGGTCCATAACGTTGCAGTGCGGCATCTAACGCGAGTAAGCATTTTTCACTTTGACGAAACACGAAACGGTCTGTGCTCCGCTGGCGTCAGGACTCGCTGCGCCTCACATCCGATTGCGTAGAACACCTTTAAGACCTATGCGTGTTCCACGGGCACCAGCAGAAAAACGCATCGCAAGGACATAAAAGAATTTTGACGGTCACCAAACAACAAAGCAATCCGTGGCTGGTGGCGATGGCGGTGGTGCTGCCAACGTTCATGGAGGTGCTCGACACATCCATCGCCTCTGTCGCGCTGCCATACATTGCTGGAAGCCTGTCGGCAAGTACCGATGAAGCCACATGGGTACTCACCAGCTATCTGGTTGCCAACGCCATCGTGCTGCCCGTCAGCGGATGGTGCGCGCAAAGGTTCGGGCGCAAGCGATTTCTGATGACGTGCATCGTCATTTTTACTATTAGCTCTTTTGCCTGCGGCGCGGCCAATAGCCTGTTCATGATTCTGCTGGCCCGCGCCGTGCAAGGCGCCGGTGGCGGCGCGCTCCAGCCGATGTCGCAAGCCATTCTTCTGGAAAGCTTTCCAGAGGAAAAACGCGGGCAGGCGATGGCAATGTACGGTCTCGGCGTGGTGGTCGCGCCGATTCTTGGCCCCACGCTGGGCGGCTATTTGACAGATATGTATTCCTGGCGATGGACGTTCTACATCAACATTCCCATCGGAATTATTGCGTTGATTATGATTTATCGTTTCGTGCATGATCCGGACTACATCCGCGACGCCAAGCCCGGCCCTCTGGATGGAATCGGGCTGGGGCTGCTGGCTACATGGCTGGGGTGCCTGCAAATCATTCTCGATAAGGGCCAGGAAGACGACTGGTTCGGCGCGGTATGGATTCGCTGGGCCACGGCAATTCTGCTCATAACCTTCGTTGCCTTTGTGGCGCGTATGTTGCGCAAAACGCGACCCCTGGTGAATCTACACGTGTTTCTCCATCGAAACTTCGCGCTAGGGTGCATCCTGATCGCGCTGTTTGGCGGATGCATTTATGGCCTGATTACGCTGCTGCCTTTGTTCTATCAAGAGGTGCTGGGCTACACCGCCTTCAATGCCGGAATTGCGGTGAGTCCGCGCGGCATCGGGGCCATCGTCGCCATGCCGATTATTGGCATTCTGACAGCCAAACTGGACAATCGCTGGCTGATTGGCGGGGGATTTCTTCTCTTCGGCGTCTGCGGCATCTGGTTCGCACACATCGATCTGGCCATTTCTCCATGGTCCTTTACCTGGGCAATTATTCTCAGCGGCTTCGGCTCCGGAATGGTCTTTGTGCCAATGTCCACCACAGCCATGGCGGGGTTGGCGAATGAAGAAATTGGCAATGCCTCCGGACTCTATAATCTGCTGCGCAATGTCGGCGGCGGCATCGGGATTTCGATAACAAACACGCTGCTCTCACGCCATTCGCAAATGCATCAGACAAACCTGGTACAGAACCTGGCTCCCAGTGGACGCATGTACCAGCAGCAATTAAGCCAGGGCACCGCAGCGCTTGGCCCGAAGATTGGCGATGCGATGGCGGGGACCGGCGCGCTCGGTCAAATCTATGCATCGCTCAACACGCAGGCCCTCCTGCTGTCTTATGTTGACGATTTTCACTATCTGGCTCTGGCATCGTTCGCCTGCCTGCCGGTTGTGTTTCTCCTGAGAAAGGCGATCGGACGCAAGGGCGTGGTCCACGCAGAGTAGTTCCCTGTGGATTTTCTTCCCAAAAAACAGGGTTGCGGCAGAGTAACGACAATCTTTCAGAATGCAACTCTGTATTTTGTGCGTGAAGAGCGGATTGATGATTCGTGGAGCCGGAAGTTAAAAAGAATCATTCTGAATGAAGGTCGGTCGCCGCGGCGATCTCAGAACGACACACCTTATTTTCGATTACAGTATCTTTGAATCCGCTCTACTTACTTGCTTTTCTTCTGCTCGTTGGTCTGGTTTTCTACCATCAAATTGTTCGTGACATGGAAGACATTCGGGAGCTGCATGACGCGCATGTAGACAAGATCTTTGTCCATTGTGTTGTTGACAGTGCCGTACAGAGTAATGTTCTGGTTCTGTACAGAGATCCGAATAGGCCGGGAAGGTACGATCGCATACTCCTCTAGCGGAGCATACCCGTAGATAGCGGCGAATGCAGCCATGCGCACCCCGTC
>JAJYGR010000024.1 GCA_021790655.1 Acidobacteriota bacterium
CACTTTTGCTTGAAGAGCAATAGAATTGCCGAAATCAGCGTGCCAGCATGTCCAATCCCGATCCACCAAACAAAGTTGATGATTGCAAAGCCCCAGGCAACGGGCATCGTAATGCCCCAGATGCCGGTCCCTTTCAGGAATAGCCATGTCACCGCGACCATTAGCATCATGGCAATACTACCGGCAAGCGCCAAGCCAAAGAACCAGGCCAATGGCGTGTGCGTGGTCAGCACAATGCGCGCCAGTTTCTCAGTGACCGAGCGGAAGGTATGCCCGGGGGCAATGACCAGTTGTTCTCCCGTCTCTGGGTCAATCATTGGATCTTGAGGCGAAATATTTTTGGTAGCCATGCTTGGTGCGACCTCTTCAGTTCGTTGAGGGTATCCCTCGATGCGTCAGCCTTAAAATGACCTACTGGCAATTTCTGACAATCAGACGTTTTCCATCAAATCCGGGTTGGGATTCACCACACCGGCAATATAAGACGTCCGTGGACGCGTGTTTAGATCCGCCAAGACCGTATAGTTCCGGGTCTGTTCTTTGATCTTCGAAACGCGGCTATTTTTATCGTTGATGTTGCCAAATGTGATTGCTTGCGTCGGACATGCCTGCTGACAGGCGGTGACGATTTCGCCATCCCTAACGGCACGGTTTTCTTTGTCTGCACGAATCTTAGCCACGCTGATGCGCTGCACGCAGTAAGTGCATTTTTCCATGACGCCACGGCTGCGGACTGTGACGTCCGGGTTCCGCATCAACTTGAGAACTTCCGTATCCCAGTCGGAGAATAGCAGCCAGTTAAAGCGCCGCACCTTGTATGGACAATTATTGGAGCAATATCTGGTGCCGACGCAACGGTTGTAGACCATGGCGTTCAGGCCTTCCGGCGTATGTACCGTTGCTCCCACCGGACATACCTGCTCGCAAGGCGCGTTTTCGCACTGCTGGCAGGTCATAGGCTGGAAATACGCCTTGGGTTTGTCTAGATCGCCTTCAAAATAGGTGTCGATGCGAATCCACTGCATATCGCGGCCGACTTTGACCTGATGCTTGCCCACCACGGCAATGTTGTTCTCCGCGTAGCAACTGACGATACAGGCGTTGCAGCCAACGCAAGAGTTTAAGTCGATCGACAGCGCCCATTGATAGCCCTTGGTGTAATCCCACACGGGAAACAAAGTGGTGCTTTTGGGCGGGGCATTGAATTCTGGATCGGAGGCGGCAAAATGCGGATTCTGCTTATACTCCTCTAGCGTGGCGAAGCGAACAATCCCACGCTGGTCGGCTTCGCGTCCTTCCAGGGAATGTGGCGTTGTATCCGGTTTCGCCTGTTCCGCTTCCTCTACATTGCCGTATTTACGCGCGAACGCGTCGCGATGATCGATGTAATGACTCTTTGTGACGGCGCATTCGTAAGTCTCGCCGGTCTTCTTGACGGTCGCACCGACGGCAAAAAGCGGCGAAGTAGAGAGCCGGATCGGGAAGGCGTCAAATCCCTGACCTGTACCGACGCGGCCCGCGTTGCGGCGACCGTAGCCCAGATATACCGTAATGCTCTGGTCGGGATGGCCGGGAACGACCAGCGCGGAGGCCTTGATCTTACGGCCCTGATACTCAATCTCCACCACATCGCTTTCGCTGGCGTGGAGTTGCGCCATGGTCTGAATGCTCATCAGCGCGGCGTTGTCCCAGGAAAGATTGGTGATGGGCTTGGGAAGCTCCTGCATCCAGCCAAGGTTGGAATAGCGTCCATCGTAGATATTGGGGTCTGACCGGAAGATCACTTCCATCGTGGTCGCGTCTGGTATTGGGCCCGCAGGGGCCGCGACGGCCTTTGCGCTCAGAGTTTTCGGGGTAAAGGCAGTGTTGCTGATCCAGCCATCGTGCAGCGCCTTTCTCCACGCAGGATCGGCGTCCCCACCATTGCCTCCGAGGACAGGCTTCCAGGTCTGCTGGACGGCTTCCATCGGGGAGAGGTCCGGATTGTCCAACATTGCCTGGATGATATGGTGCGCGGATTTTCCGCCATAGAGTGGGTCGATCATCGGTTGAACGATGCTAACAGTCCCGTCATATGCGCGGACGTCCGACCAGCTTTCAAGATAATGCGCGCCATTAATGTGCCAGTCGCAAATCTGGGCCGTCTCGTCTGGATATTGACCGAGATGCACCGCTACCTTGGCGCGGCCCATGGCCTTTTCAAAGTTGAGGTCCACCGGAGCGTTGTAGACGGGATTGCTGTCCAGCATGATGAGCCAGTCAACTTTTCCTGCGTTCAGGTCATCTACCAACTGCTTCATGTCCTCCATTTGCACGGTCGGCATGGGATTGACAGTCTCGGTATAAATGACCGTTTTGCCCACGTTTCCGAGCTTCTCGTTGAGGGCGATGGCAGCAAGATGAACGCCGGGAGCGGCCTGCTCACCGGGAATGACGACGCATTTACCCGCGTTGGCCTTCAAATCCTTCGCTACAGCATTCAGGTATGCGATTTGCTCCTCAGTCCACGTCGCGCTGGCAGGCGTAGATCCTCCACCGACCGCAGCAGCAATGGCGGCAGAAAAGGCTTCCATTTGGCTGGCTCGCATCCGCAGGCGATGCTCCGCTTTGAAACCGGTGGTCGATGGCGTACTTTCGACCGAGTACAGGCGGTTCATTTCAATGCCCGGAGTCAACGAACGGCGGCGCGCATAATCGGCGGCCAGCTTGAGGAAGCCTGGGTGCTGAATGCCGGACAGAAAGTCCGCGTCCAACGAGAGGATGACATCGGCTGCATCGAGTTTGTACTGTACGTCGTAAAAGTCGCCAAACGCCTGCCTGGAGGCGGCGCGCGCCGAGTCGCGATTCACCGGCTCATATTGGATCCATTTCGCTTTTGGGTATTTTGTGCTGGCGCTTTTCCACTGGGCCGCCAAGGTTGGTGAAACCACGGTCGCACTCAGGAAATATAACCCCTGGCCGCCGTTTGCCGCTTTGGATTGCAGCATAGCGGTAAAGTCTGCGAGAAAATTTCCATAGGAGCGAGTTTCGCCGCGATAGACCACGCGTTGCGAACGGTCAGGATCATAGAGTCCGAGCAGCGTTCCCTGCGTGTTGGCATCCGTTGTGCCGTGGTTCATCGGATGTTCAGGATTTCCTTCGACCTTGATGGGGCGATACGCTTCGGTCTTCACCAGCAGCGGCACGGATCCCATGGGGAAAGGATGCGCTGTCGCAAAGTAAATCGGCTTGCCGAGGACAAGGTCTTCAGGCTGCTTGACGTAGGGATAGATCGGCTCTTCCGGCTGCTTGGTGCATCCGGTCAGACCGGCCAAGGCAATCGAGGCGCCCATTAACTTCATGAAGCCGCGCCGGGAGACAGAGTCTACCCATTCGGAAGCGTGCTGCGGGAATTCACGCTGCAACGCATCCTGAAATTCCGGAGTGTCCGCCAGTTCATCGATTGTCTGCCAATACCGCTTGCCGGACATACCTGCCAGCCGGGCCTGCGCGGTTTCCATCAAGTGTGCCGTCTTCGACATCTCTTTTTTGCCAGATGTTACGGTCTCGTGTTCGTTTGCCATCTTCGAATCTTGACCTTTACGGTTGTCTTTCGTTGCTTCGCCTAGAGTTTGCTGTGCGTCCGAGTGCATATTGCGGCTCATCGATGACACGTATCGCAGCTGGTAAGCTGGCGTGGCGGACGAATGTGGTACTGCACAAGAAGATATTTTCCAAGAGCTTCCTGCTCGGTGAACTTGACGTAATGCTGATTGACAGGGACTTGGGCCTGGACCGATCCCGACCCAGAAGAAGACCATATTTTCTGTTCGTTAAACTGCGGCGATTGCGGGCCTGTGTGCGGTGCTGCCGGCATTTCAAGGGCGGCAATCTGGGCACCTTCATTGTCTGGATCGTGGGTCGTGCAATTCACCAATTGAGCGGTTGGGGTCCCAGGAGTTGTAGGCGCATTCGTGCACCATACCG
>JAJYGR010000195.1 GCA_021790655.1 Acidobacteriota bacterium
GCGCCTCGTGGGTCGGGATAGAAATATCGAATCCACGGAGTGAGCAACAAAACCAGTGCCAGAATGGTGAAAAGCACAGGACGGTGCGCCCGAGTGAAAGTGACGATAGGGGCCCAAAGAACGTAAAAATATTCCTCCACCGATAACGACCAAAGCACGGCAAAGCCCATCACCACCCAGCTGGGATGCGGCACAATCTGCAGGTGGGTAAGCAGCGGCGGAATGAATGCCTGCAAAAATGTGAGGTACAGAAAGACGGTCTTTGCAGGCTGCGGCGTTCCGACGCTGGCCGAAGCGACGAAGTAGACCAGCAAAGCCAGAAAATATAGAGGAAATACGCGGAGCGAGCGTCGGGCATAGAAAACTTTGAGGGCTTCCGGCTGACCGACTACGCGCAACAAAATCGAAGTGATTAAAAATCCCGAGAGGACGAAAAAGAGATTGACGCCCATCCATCCCCACTGCGGCCCCAGTAACAGCAGGCTGGGATGGTGGATGTAATGGCGCATCAACACCAGCAGGATGGCAACTCCACGGAGTCCTTCGAGTTCAGGAATTCGCTGGGCCGATTTTTTTATAATGGAAGGAATCGAATGTCCTTTTCTACAGCGGCGATCATCCGGCAGAATAGCATCCGCAGTCGTCTCGCGCAGACATCGGTCTTCCAGAGCAACAAAATTAGCGTGGCAGATAAAAAATCATCAGTTTTGTCTGCTATGTAGGGCGTCGATTGCGAAATATGCATCCGAGTAAAACATTGTTCCTTCGGAACAGATAAGAGACAATGAGGTTGGCCTCACCCTTGAGTTCGATCACCCATGAGTAAAATAGCAATCATCATTGGCGCCGGACCCGCTGGCCTGACGGCGGCGCTGGAGTTGCAGCGGCATTCGGACGTTCATCCGATTGTGCTTGAGGCGACGGACGAAATTGGCGGCATTTCTCGCACCATCCGTTACAAAGGCAACCGGATGGACATCGGTGGCCATCGCTTTTTTTCGAAGTCGGACCGGGTCATGGAGTGGTGGCTGGAGGTGATGCCTGCCGTGAGCGCCGCCGGCGAAAGCGGAGCCGTCCCGATCAGCTATCAGAACAAGCAGCGGACCATCCCATCGAGCGAGAAGGTCCTAGATCCGGAGCGCGACGACCTGGTGATGCTGATCCGCCCGCGCAAGAGCCGCATTTATTTTCTGCGCAAATTTTTCGACTACCCCATCAAACTGACACCGGAAACGCTGCGTGGGCTGGGCCTACCACGCACCATGAAAGTAGGGTTCAGCTATCTGCGCGCGCGCGGCATCCCTCGCAAGCCGGAAAATTCTCTGGAAGACTTCATCGTCAATCGCTTCGGCAAGCAGTTGTATCAATTGTTCTTCGAGTCGTATACCGAAAAGGTCTGGGGCGTGCATCCGCGACATATCAGCGCAGAGTGGGGGGCGCAGCGCATCAAGGGTCTGTCGCTGACCAGTGCTGTGAAGCATTTCGTTAAACAAGCATTCTCGGGCCCCAAAAAGAACTCTGGCGACCTCAGCCAGAAGGGGGTGGAGACCTCACTGATCGAGCGATTTTTATATCCCAAATTTGGTCCCGGCCAGTTGTGGGAGCATGTTGCTTCGATGGTGCGGCAGAATGGCGGCGAACTACACATGCGCACTCGCGTGACAGAACTTCGCGTCAAGGACAATCAAATTTCTGAAGTACTGGCCGTCGATGCCGAAGGAAAGACGCATGTCTTTCCGGCAGACTACGTAATTTCGACCATGCCGATCCAGCACCTGATTCGCAGCCTGCAATGCCCGGTCCCGGCAAATGTAAAAGAGGTGAGCGAGGGGTTGATTTATCGCGACTTCATCACCGTGGGCCTGCTGGTGAATAAGCTGTTGGTGACGGAACCCGATGGCAGTCCGCTGAAAGACACATGGATTTATATTCAGGAGCCGGACGTGACCGTGGGGCGTTTGCAGATCTTCAATAACTGGAGCCCGTGGATGGTCGCCGACCCCACGAAGATGTGGATTGGCCTGGAATATTTTTGCAACGATACGGACCTGCTGTGGAAGATGCAGGATGAAGACATCAAAAAATTTGCCGTGGAAGAGATGGAAAAAATCGGCATACTTCATGCAGCCGATGTGCTGGACGGCCATGTGGTCCGCGTGCCGAAGACCTATCCGGCATACTTTGGGACGTACGATCGCTTCGATGTGATCCAGAAATTTACCGACGAATTTGAGAACCTGTTTCTAGTGGGCCGCAATGGAATGCACAAGTACAACAACCAGGACCATTCAATGTTGACCGCCATGGCTGCGGCGGAAAATATAATGAACAACGTCCGCGACAAGTCCAACCTGTGGGCCGTGAATACGGAGCAGGAGTACCACGAGGAGAAGCGCGCGTAATGGCACTCTCCGCACCACGGGCCGATGCAGCGTAAAACATACCTTCTGTCGTTATTCCTTGTGCTGGGCCTGCTGGCTCTGCGGCTGTGGCACATACGCGCAGATTTTCCCGACTATCATTTTTACAGTCAGGAAGGCGCGCAGTTTACGGATGAAGGCTTCTACACCGGCGCGGCCATCAGTTATTTCACCCTCGGACATGCCTATCTTCCCGGGGGCTGGAACCCCGGCGTATTTATGCCGGTATGGCCACTAATGGTGGGGCTGCTGTTTCACTTTACCGGCGTCAGTGTGATCGCCGCGCGTTCGCTGGCCGTGGTATGCACGTGGCTGAGTGTGCTGTTGGCCTACGGCATTGCGCGCCAGTATCGCTCGCAGACCTTTGCCTGGCTCACGGCTTTGCTGCTCTCGGTTAACGCGTTTGCATTTTTTTATAGTCGACTGGCGATTCTGGAACCCCCATTTGTCATGTTTCTGCTGCTGGCCATATATCTGGCGAGCAGAGTGAGAGCAGGAAATTACGCGCTGGCCGCGACGGTCGGTATAGTGTTTGTTCTGCTGACACTGACGAAAACAACTGGCCCCTTCGTATTGCCCGCCGTGCTGTATCCCATCTGGGCTGGGAATCGTGAGAGGCGGACGGAAGCATGGAAGCTTGTCGCAGCCGCGTTCGCGCCGATGGCGGTCCTGTTATTCGCAGCCAAGATGGTGTGGTTATATCACTACGCCGCAGACGCACAAATAATTTTGGGACTTAATCCTTTATGGCAACTGGAGAACGCTCCGCCGCGCCTGCTGCGATTCTTTCTGCGAGGGACCTGGGTCGATCCAGTGCTGTTCCCTCTGGCGCTGGCAGCCTTTATTGGCGCAATCTGGAGGCTGCGGTCATTATGGAAGGACCCTTTGTTCACCACAGCATTTTTATGGGAGACAGGATACGCTGCTTTTATAGTCTTTCACTATGACGGGCCACCGCGGTATTTTGTGGCGTTGATCGTTCCCACCATTTGGCTGGCAATGATCTTTACAGAATGGCTCTGGCAGGCGAAGCGGCCCGTCGCCATGGCAGTGATCGGCGCAATTATGGTTTCCGTGGCGTGGAATTTGGCCTTCATTGGACTGTATCTCGTGCATCCGCAGTACGGTATGGTCAATGCCAGCATGAACATCCGTCATGTGGTAGAGGCCGATAAGACAACAGGCTCCAACCCGTTGCTGATTGGTCGTGGCGCGGACGAGATTTCTCTGTTGAGTAATGGCCTGCCCGCTATGGACAGCGATGGGGCCATGCCGCTTGCAGATAAGCTGGACGTGTATCATCCCGGTTGGTTGATGGTTTGGTCCAGCGATGTGCCGCTACGCAAGGCCACAGTTGCCGCGAAGCGCCGTCTGGTTGCGCGGGGATTTTTTGCGGTGGATCGGTCACATGGTGCAGGCATCACCCTATACCAACTCTTTCCAAAACCCACGAAGTGAGCGGCTTGGAGGGTCTTCCTGCGTGCTCAGATATGGCAACTTGTAACGCCACGCTTCTCCAGATATTTCTGGTGATACTCTTCGGCCACCCAGAAGGTCTGTGCCGGAACGATCTGCGTGACAATGGGGCGGGGAAATTTGTGCTCGGTATTAAGACGCGCTACAGTTGCGACTGCGGCCTGTTGTTGTTCGGCTGAATGATAAAAGATCACCGAGCGATACTGCTCGCCATGATCCGGGCCTTGGCGATTCAATTGCGTTGGGTCGTGGGAACTAAAAAATACGTCCAGTAGTTGCTGATAGTTCACACGCGTTGGATCAAAGGTAATTTGCAGCGCTTCCGCGTGGCCGGTACGACCTGTGCATACATCGCGGTAGGTGGGATTTTCAAGCTTTCCGCCTTCATAGCCGACGGTAGTTTCCATTACTCCGGAGATACGATCAAACTTCGTCTGCACACCCCAGAAGCATCCTGCTCCAAATGTCGCTTTCTCCATAACGCATACTCCCAATCCTTTGGATGTTTACTTTCCGCACAAGTTTCAGTACAGGGAATCTTGCCGGTGAGTTGGCGGTCAGACCGCACGCTTTTTCAGGCCAGATCGTGGGGCTGCTTTCTTGGAAGAACTCGGCACACGCGCGCTGGGCGGCTGCGCCAGTTTGACTGCGCGATAGAGTGCATGCACCTCGCGGGGGTTGAGTTCGCGAAACTCACCCGGCTCAACATCGAGCACCAATGGGCCGTATTCGATACGGCGAATTTTTTCAACATGGTGGCCGACTTCTTCAAACATTTTGCGCAACTGGCGATTGCGGCCCTCCGTAATGGTGATTTCATACCACCATTTTGCGCAACTGGCGATTGCGGCCCTCCGTAATGGTGATTTCATACCACGGGTTGTCGCCCGGGCGAAATAAGCGGACCTTCGCTGGCGCGGTGCGGACGCGGCCTTCGCCGGAGTCTGGGCCACCGAGCGGAATGGACACGCCGCGACGAAGCGCCTCGATGGCAGCGTCGGTCGGCACGCCGCTGACCTTCACCAGATATGTTTTTGCAACGTGAGAAGCGGCCCGCGTCAGCGCATTGGCCAGTTCTCCATCGTTCGTGACCAGCAGCAGCCCTTCGCTGTAGTAATCCAAACGGCCCACGGGAAACATGCGCAGCCGGACGCGCGAGAAGAACTCCATCACCGTTGGGCGACCCTGCGGATCGCTCGCCGTCGTCACGTACTCCTTCGGCTTGTTCAGCATGTAGTAGCGATGCTCGTCTGCCGGACGAATGAGTTTGCCGTCGACGCGAATGTGGTCATGAACGGGGTCTGCCTTGCTGCCTAGCTCCGTGACCAGTTGCCCATTTACCTGAACGCGGCCCTGCACGATAAATTCTTCCGCTTTGCGGCGAGATGCAATTCCGGCGCTTGCGAGAATCTTTTGCAGGCGTTCTGTGGATCGTGGAGTATGTTTGCGTTTTTCAGAAGGCGTAGATTCTTCGATCTCAGTCTGTTCCCTGTCTTGCACTTCTGCCTCGATCGGCTGTTTTGCCGATGGGCCGCTGGACTTCTTTTTTGAAGCCTTCATGGAGTGTCCCCGTTCTCGGACTCATCGGTGATGGCAGCGAGTTCGTTTCCCGAGGTAGAAGCGCCATCCAATGCGTCTTCTGCAAAGGTTTTAGTAGAGTGCGCCTGTTCTTCTGGGGGCGCATCAGTTTCGTTCTCGCCGGCTTCAGGCTCCGCCATGTCGGCAGCCATTTTTTCAAACTCTTCGATGCTGGGCAGTTCGCTTACGTCCTTCAAACCGAAACGCAGCAGAAATTCTTTCGTGGTCTTGTAGAGAATCGGACGTCCGATGACCTGCTTGCGCCCCGCCGTGGTGATGAGCTTGCGCGCCATCAGGCTACCCAGCACGCCGGAGGTATCGACGCCGCGAATTTCGCTGATCTCCGGCGCGGTGACGGGCTGTTTGTACGCAATGACCGCCAGCGTTTCAAGCGCCTGCAGCGAGAGCTTCATCTGCGGTTTCAGGCTCTTTACAAAGGAGCGGACGGCATCGTGATATTCGGCCTTCGTCGCCATACGGTAGCCGCCGGCAATTTCGCGAATCTCCATGCCGCGCTCGTTGTTCGCATAATCGGCAATCAACTCTTCTACGATCAGTTGTACCGCGTTACGCGCTTCACGGTCGCGCAGCCGAGCCTGCTTCTTCGCTTCAGCATCTTCCAGGGGCAACGGCGGCTGCTGGGTATCTTCGGCCTCGGGTGAGCGTGCTGCTTCGGCGTCGGGAGTGGTGGCGTTCTCTGCGTTACAGGTCGACGGCTCTTCGCCTTCCGGCACTGTAGCGCTGAAGGGAAGGCTAGCGGCCAGCGCTTCGTCCGCAAAAATTGCGGTAAGTAGCGCCAGTGTAATCGGCTCTTCCGCAGCGTAGATGACGGCTTCGATTTTTGCTTTTAGGCTCATGTGTTTAACGAGTCTCTAGCATATCAACCACGAGGCAGCACCGGCTCAACGCCAGTCATCGCGGCCTTCCATCAGGGCGGACTCAAAGTTGTCATGTTTCTTGATATAAATTTTCGCTAAAGCTACTGCTCTGCCGCAGCAATATGGCTTGCAGGCGGACCAGTTCCAACAACGCGAGAAAGGTGCAGATCAGCGCCCGCTCCGACTGCACATGCTGGAGCAGCCGGCGCAGTCCGACAGGGCGATCTTCCATCACTAAACGGCGACGGACGTAGTCGATCATCTGCGCGACGGTGACGGCATCTTCATTCACGTCCAGCACAGGCCGTTGCCGGGCGCGGTCGAGAATTTCGCGGAAGACGCGCACCAGATCGACGGTGTCGGCGGCAATCTCCGGCTCTGTCCCGGCATCTTCGCGAAATTCGCGGATGGCCGGATTGCTCCATGAGGACTCTTCCAGCATTTGCTTTTGCAGCAGCATCTGCGCTGCGCTTTTGAAGCGCTGGTGTTCCAGCAGTCGCTCAACCAGTTCGCGGCGCGGATCGTCTTCTGCCGCGTCGGTCGTTCCATCGTTGCTGCGCGGCAGCAGCATTTTGCTTTTGATGTGGATCAGCAGCGAGGCCATGTAGATGAACTCGCCCGCGCCATCGACATCGGACTCCTTCAGTGTCTCTACATACGACAGAAACTGCGCGGTGATGCGCGCAATGGGAATGTCGTAGATGTCGATGTCCTGCTTGCGGATCAGGTCGAGCAGCAGATCGAGCGGGCCGTCGTAGACCTTGCCCACCGTGACAGCGAACGGGAAGGTATTGGCCTCCTCCTGCGCGGCGCGTTTTTCCGCAGCGCGTTCCGCTGCTCGTTCTGCGGCGTCGGGAGCTTTGTTTTTCGGCTCCGGCGCAAACGGCGGATCGGCGGGCAGGTCGAGTTGCTCATGCGGCTCGGCTTGGCTTGGCGCAGGCTTCTCCGCCTGCACCTGCTCGCCTACGTCGTGTTGTTCCGGATCGATCATTGTGTCTTGCCTGCTGCGAAATCTTGCGCCCTTGTCGGTGACTTGATCTGGATCAGATGCATGGCGTCGCGTACCTGCTGCATGGTCACTTCCGCGCGCTTGCGCGCTTTGGCCGAGCCTGCGTCGAGAATCTGCCAGACCTCGTATGGCTTGGATTCGTATTGGCGGCGGCGTTCCTGGATAGGAGCGAGTTCGGCGACGACGGCATCCGCCAGCCAGCCTTTGCACTCAATGCAGCCGATACCGGCGGTGGTGCAGCCTTCACGGACTTTTTGCTGCGTCTCGGGTGTAGAAAAAATCTTGTGCAGATCGAAGACCGGGCACACATCCGGGTTGCCAGGATCGCTGCGGCGAATCCGCGCCGGGTCCGTGACCATGGTCTTCAACTTCTGGCGAATCTCCGGCTCCGGGTCGCTCATCAGCACGGTGTTGCCATAACTCTTCGACATCTTGCGGCCATCCGTGCCGGGCAGTTTTGGGGATGGCGTAAGCAGATGTTGAGGTTCAGGCAGAACCAGAGGTTCCGCAGGATAAAAATTATTAAATCTTCGCGCCACTTCTCGCGTCAGCTCGACGTGCGCCACCTGGTCCTGGCCGACGGGAACAAAGTCCGGCTGATAGATGAGGATGTCTGCCGATTGCAGCAGCGGATAGCCGAGGAATCCATAGGTGCTCAGGTCCTTGCCAACCAGATTTTCCTGCTGCTCTTTATAACTGGGTACTCGCTCCAGCCAGCCCAGAGGTGTAATCATGGAGAACAGCAGATGAAGCTCCGCGTGCTGCGGCACCCAGGACTGCACGAACATGGTGCAAAGTTCGGGATCAAGGCCAGCGCCCAGCCAGTCGAGAGCCACGTCGAGAATGTTTTCCTTCACGCGCGATGTGTCGGCGTAGTCCGTGGTAAGCGCGTGCCAGTCGGCGATGAAGAAATAACACTCATACATGTGCTGGAGTTGGATCCAGTTGTAAAGCGCGCCCCTGTAGTTGCCTAGATGCAGCTTTCCCGTAGGGCGCATGCCGCTGAGTACGCGCTGGAGTGCTGGTGCAGTTTGTATCGGTTCCGTCATTGTGCGCAGAGGTTTCCTAACGATGCTTTCTCAATGTTTCGATGGTATCGGAAGTGAGGCTCAAGATGCCAAGACTTAAAGACTGAGCAGCAAGTGATTGAAGACAGACAGCAACGGGCTGACGATCATGGCGATGAACCGCCCGCCAAAAAAGAAGACCAACACCAGGCCGATCATCCCGATGGAGTCATACACGCGCAGCCAGTTGTACGGCAGCAGGTGGCGCACGACGTGGCTCCCATCGAGAGGCGGCAGCGGAATCAAATTGAAGGCCATCAGCACCAGGTTCAGCAGCACCGCGTAGTACAGCAGCAGCGTCAGCGGGAACAGGACGGGGCTGCCATTCATCGTCGCGGGATCGACGGCCCCCATCTGCGCGGCCATGACGGCGCTCAACACGGTTGTTGCGTTCACGAACTTTAGCACCAGCAGGATGATGAGCGCCACAATTGCCGTCAGCAGGTTGCTGGCCGGTCCGGCGAGCGTGGTCAAAATGTCATCACGCCGAATATTTTTAAAATTGCGCGTGGTCACGGGCGTCGGTTTGGCCCAGCCGATCAGCGGAAAGCCCGCATAGACACAAAGCAGCGGCACCAGCACCGTACCGAACGGGTCAATGTGCTTTATCGGGTTCAGCGTCACGCGGCCCAGCATCCGCGCCGTCGGGTCGCCCAGACGCCAGGCCATCCAGCCATGGGCCGCCTCATGCAGGCTGATGGCAAAGAGTAACACCGCGATTTGAAAGAGAATTAAAACTAAGTGCAGATTCATACGTCCATGCCGATGGTAGCACGCGAAGAATGGCTCTAAATGAACGCTAGCTGTCCTGGACTAATTTCCTTTTCTGTCGAATTGGGCGCGCGGGAATGCCAGCGCTGACGGTATGCGGTGGCACGTCTTTGGTCGCGAGACCCATGGCGCCCAGCATTGCGTCCTCACCAATCTTTGTACCAGCCAGCATGGTTGCGTGATACATGACGCGGGCCTTGGGGCCAATCTCCGTGGCGCGATTGGTAACGTCCGAGGAGTCGTGGATGTCGTGCGTATGGGAGTAGACATTCGCGTAATCGGAGATGGACGATCCCTGACGCACGATGATTTCGCCGCGGTCGTCGAGCAAAACATATTTGTGGATGGTGCAGTTGTCCTCAATGGTCAGGTTGTAGCCGAAGCTGAACTCGACTCCATGAAAAATCTTTACATTGCTGCCGATGTGTTTGAAGATGTGGCGGCCAAGCATGGCGCGAAAGCGAAAGCCCAGCCAGTGGTTCAGGCCCACCGGCGAGCGGTCGAACATTTGCCAGAACCAGATGAGCGGCTTGACCGCCGCATATTTTTTCGCATCGACATCGCCGTAGTATTCCGGCTCCAGCGTTACGTTGCGCGGATCGAGCGTCAGTTGCAGCACGTTAAATGGCAGCTCCGTCACCATGGTGAAGTTCAGCTTGCCGCCATGCGGTCGCCCAAGAAATAGCTGGTGCAGCTCGTCGCGAACAATTTCACTGCGCAGTTCTGGCTTGTGGTGACGCGAGAATTCCGCATCGAGGTGCGCGATCCAGCGGATGTAGGCTGCTTCAGCATCGGGAGGCAGCTTGAGTTCGCGGTATTTGTAATGGGCCATTCCAAGACTCCTACGCAAGATTACCAGTCATCGCAATTTATCAACGACCCTGTCGAGTCTGAAGATCACTCAATAGCGAAGATGGCCGTGACAGTCGCTGATTTCGATACTTTGCGTGGCGAAATACTCAGCGGTTTCGTCGCTGGCGCAGCGGCCATGCTCATCTGCATTCTGCCCACAGGGACAGGAAGAATGTTGCGTTGCTCAGCGACATTGCTGGCGTACACCAGATCGCCAAGCTTGACGCCGAGTCCGCTGGCCATCTGTTCCGCAATGGCGCGGGCGCGCACCAATGCGTTGCCAGCAGCCTGCGCTTCCAGTGCCTTGTCGTCCGCCATGGCCCAATCTATCTTTCCGCTCTGGTTGGCTCCGGCATTGATTGCAAAATTTAGAATTTTGGCGGCGTCTTTGGCTTTGGTTTTTACGGTCCAGCTTTGTTGCACGCGGAACTTTCGCTTTGTCTGTTCCGTTGGAGGCAATTTCTCCAGTTCGTAGGGCTGCGTTTCCGCGATGTTCTGTTCGTCGCTCTCCATGTCGCCTTTCGCCACACCAGCATTGGAAAGCGTCTTGCTGATGGCGTTGGAAACTTGCGACGCATGGGCATAGGCTGTATCGGAATCCGGTCCGTAAACCTGATATCCGATATGGACTAGCGCCGTGTCAGCCATCGCCGTTGCGCTGTCCGTCGCGGTCACATCGATTGTGCGATTGTTCTTGTCTACTTTAATTTGCTGCGCGTCGGCCGTCGAAAACAGCAGGCAGCCCATACACGCAACAGCAAGAGTATGAATGAAGGTCGGACACGCTTTCATTGGATATCCTTCCGACTGGCATCTATTGACCAATCTATTCCACCGCAACTGTCATTTTTACGGCTACTTCGATCCTTGCGTAGCGATCATGTTCTGCTTGCCAAATTCCACCAATGTCGCCAGAGTTTTCTTTACGGCGCCAGAATCGATGGCTTTCGCTGCGAGTTGGACGCCTTCATGAAAATCGGATACCAGCTCTGCTGCAACCAATGCGGCGGCGGTGTTGAGCAGAACGATATCGCGGCGCGGGCCAGTTTCGCCAGCGAAGATGGCCCGCAGGGTGGCGGCATTCTCTGTTGCGTCGCCGCCCTGTAGAGACATAACGGACGCGCGCTCAAGGCCCGCATCTTCAGGAGAAAATCTCCAGATGTGAACTGTGCCACTTTTTACTTCGGCAATTTCCGTTTCCCCGTTGAGCGTAATTTCGTCCAGGCCGTCGGAGCCATGTACTACGAAGCCATGCCGCATGCCAAGCTGGGTCATGACCTCCGCGAGCAAGGGAACCAGCGGCGCGGCGTAGACGCCCAAGACCTGCGCCGTGGCGTGCGCGGGATTCGTCAGTGGGCCCAGCACATTGAACACGGTGCGGATGCCCATCGCGCGGCGGAGCGGTTGCACGCGCTTCATCGCCGGATGCATCAGCGGGGCAAAAAGAAAAACAAATCCAGTGGCGCGCAGGCAGGCGACGGCCTGGTCCGGAGTCAACGCAGTTGGGACGCCGAGCGCGTCCAGCACATCTGCTGAGCCGCAGCGGGAGGTGAGACTGCGGTTGCCGTGCTTGGCGATTTTGGCCCCGGCGGCTGCGGCGACCAACGCGACGGCGGTAGAGATGTTGAAGGTGCCGCTGGCGTCGCCGCCCGTGCCGCAAGTGTCCACCAATGCGGCGCGTTCGGTATCTGTCAGAGGCAATGTAACAGCGGTCGCGCGCATGGCATCGACGAATCCGGCCAGTTCGTCGGCGGTCACGCCACGCGCAGCCAATGCCGTTAGAAATGCGGCAATCTGCGCGTCTGGGATTTCATTCTGCGAATCTTCCAGAATGCTCTGCATCGCGGCGCGGGCCTGCGCGCGGCTGAGGGTCGCGTGCCGTTCGACGAGGCGCGCCAATACTTCCGTGAGAGGTGTCGTCATAATTTTGCAGCGGCAAATCTGCCAGCGGGGTCGTATCGGTTTGCTCGGCATCCGCTCGTCCGATAGTATCGAAGGTTCGCTGTCTTTTGCTTTTTCTTGTGTGTGGCGCGCAATTTTTGCCATTCCACTGTAGCCAGCGGGCACTATTACCGAGATGAATTCATGAAAATTCACGAGTATCAGGCGAAAGACATTCTTGCGAAATACGGCGTTCCAGTGCCACGCGGCGAAGTGGCCAACACAGTTGAAGAAGCCGTCGATGTGGCGAAGAGGCTGTTCGCCAGCGGGGCGACCGGCGTGGTCGTCAAGGCCCAGATCCACGCGGGTGGGCGCGGTAAAGGCGGCGGCGTCAAGGTGGCAAAAAACCTGGCCGAAGCTGAGGAATACTCGAAAAAGATACTTGGCATGCAACTGATTACGCACCAGACCGGCCCGCAGGGACAGAAGGTCAATCGCCTGCTGATTGAAGAGACAGCGGCGATCGATCGCGAGCTATATCTCGGCATGGTGCTGGATCGGGCAGCGGCCAAGCTGGTCTTTATGGCGTCGAAGTTCGGCGGTATGGAGATTGAAGAGGTTGCCGCGAAAGATCCCAAAGCTATTTTCAAAGAATACATCGACCCAGCCGTGGGTTTCCAGTCGTATCAGGCGCGTAAGCTCGCCTTTGCGTTGGGGCTGAAGCCAACGCAGATCACCCAGGCTGTGCATTTTATGACCGGCCTGTACAAGGCTTGCACTGACACCGACTCTTCGCTGATGGAGATCAATCCCTTCATTACGACCAAGGACGACAAGCTGTTCGCGCTCGACTGCAAAATGAATTTCGACGATAACGCCATGTTCAGGCACAAGGACCTGAAGGAGCTGCGCGACACCAACGAAGAAGATCCGTTGGAAGTCGAGGCGTCGAAGTTCTCGCTGAACTACATTCGACTCGACGGCAACATTGCCTGCATGGTGAACGGAGCGGGCCTGGCGATGGCGACGATGGACATCATCCAGTACGCCGGTGGCTCGCCGGCAAACTTTTTGGACGTGGGCGGCGGCGCGAACCAGGAGCAGATCGAAAATGCCTTCCGCATCCTGCTTTCCGATAAAAACGTCAAGGCCGTCTTCATCAACATCTTCGGCGGTATTCTGCGTGTCGATACTCTCGCGCGCGGCGTGGTCGAAGCGGCGAAAAAGATGAACGTGCAGGTGCCTGTGATTCTGCGACTCGAAGGCACAAATGTTGAGCAAGGCCGCGAAATTCTGAAGGAGTCCGGACTGAACTTTCTGATCGGCGAAACAATGAAAGACGCGGCGGAGATTGCGGTCAAAGCAGCCAGGGGTTCAACTTCCGCGAAAGCGTAAACGATGAAATCGCAAACCGTCTCCATAACGATCGCGCGGCCATTGGAAGAGGTCTACGGATTTCTCTCAGTACCGGCGAACTTCAAGAAATGGGCCGCCGGGTTGGGAATGTTGGACGAACACGACGGCGAATGGTTTGCCCAAAGCCCCGATGGCCGCATGAAGGTCAGGTTCACCGCGCGCAACTCTTTCGGCGTGTTGGACCATTTTTTGAAGCCGGAGAATGCTGAAGAAATTTATGTGCCGATGCGGGTCGTGGCAAATGGCGCAGCTTCGGAGGTTGTTTTTACGCTTTTTCAGCAGCCTTCGATGCCGGATGCGGAGTTTGCGCGTGATCTCAAACTTGTGCGGACGGACCTCAGTTCCCTCAAAGATATTCTGGAATCGACAAGTAATTAAGAAGCGGAGATTAGAAGATGTCAGTGTTGGTTGATAAAAACACTCGCCTCATCGTGCAGGGAATCACCGGCAAGGAAGGTACTTTCCACGCCAAGGGCTGCGCTGAGTATGGAACTAACGTGGTCGGCGGAGTGACGCCGGGCAAAGGAGGCAGCACGCATGAAGGCTGGCCGGTATTCGATACCGTGCAGCAGGCCGTCGAAAAGACGGGAGCGAACGCCACGGTGATTTTTGTACCGCCGCCATTTGCCGCCGATGCGATCCTGGAAGCGGAAGACGCGGGGCTACCGCTGATCGTCTGCATCACGGAAGGCATTCCAACGCTTGACATGGTGCGCGTGTGGGAGAAGCTAAAGCATTCCAAGTCACGGCTGATTGGGCCGAATTGTCCGGGCGTCATTTCGCCGGGAAAATGCAAGATCGGCATCATGCCGGGCCGCATTCACAAGGAAGGCTCGGTGGGCATCGTCTCGCGCTCCGGCACGCTGACCTATGAAGCGGTGTATCAGTTGACGCAGCGCGGCATCGGCCAATCGACTGCCATCGGCATTGGCGGCGATCCCATCATTGGCACCAACCATATCGACGCCCTGCGGCTGCTGAATGAAGATCCCGACACGGAAGCCATCATCATGATTGGTGAAATTGGCGGCACAGATCGGAGCGGAAGAAGCGGCTGCCGATTACGTCAAGAAGCATGTCAAGAAGCCAGTGGTAGGCTTCATCGCCGGACAGACTGCGCCTCCGGGACGCCGCATGGGACACGCGGGCGCAATCATTTCCGGTGGTCAGGGGACCGCAGCCGACAAGATGAAGGCGCTCGAAGCAGCGGGGATTCATGTGGTGCAATCTCCGGCCTTGATTGGCGAAACTCTGGCCCGCGTCATCGGTAAGGCATAAATTTTATATCCAAAATTTGAAGGAGAATTTCTTTTGCAACGCACTTTCAGTATTCTCAAGCCGGATACGGTCCGCAAGGGCCAAACGGGAGCCGTCCTCGCCATGATGGAGGCCGCTGGCTTCCGCATCGCCGCCATCAAGAAATTGTCGATCAGCAAGCAACAGGCTGCGGGCTTTTATGCAGTCCACGCGCAGCGCTCCTTCTTCGACTCATTGACAACATTTATGTCTTCCGGGCCGATCTTTGTAATGGTGCTGGAGAAAGAAAATGCCATCGCCGACCTGCGCAAACTGATGGGCGCGACCAACCCAGCGAACGCGGAAGAAGGGACCATCCGCAAGAAGTTTGCCGGCAGCATTGAGGAAAACGCCGTCCACGGATCGGACGCGGAAGAGACTGCCGCTTTTGAGATTGGCTATTTTTTCGCGGGCTACGAACTGGCATAACGAAACAAATTGGACCTCACAAGCGTCTACTCGACTTTAACGGAGCAGGCGGTTTCTTGTTTGTCCGTCTGCATTTTGGAGTGGTGCAGACGCAGCGGCCATCATGGACAACTATGGAATACACGCAGATTGGTGGCACGCGCGTTTCGCGCATCGGGTTGGGGACCTGGGCCATCGGCGGTTTTGAGTGGGGCGCCGTGCAGGAACGCGAATCCATCGACACCTGTCGCGCGATCTTCGAACACGGTATTAACTGCATCGACACCGCATTTATTTATGGAGACGGTCATGCCGAGCGTGTCGTCGGCAAAGCCATGGCTGAACATGGCCGCCGGGAAGATTTTTACATCGCCACTAAAGGCGGCTTGCTGCGCCACAAGGGCAACGTGGTGACGGATGGTCGGCCAGCGAGCATCCAGCAGGAGATTGAAGACAGTCTGCGTCGCCTACAGGTGGAGTACATCGATCTGTACCAGTTGCACTGGCCCGATCCGCAGACGCTCATCGCGCAGACGGCGAATGCCATGCGCGAAGCATTCGAGTCGGGGAAGGTCCGCGCGCTCGGTGTCAGCAATTGTTCCGCGCAGCAGATGGAGGAATTTCGCGCGGTCGCTCCACTGCACGCGAACCAGCCGCCCATCAATCTTTTTGAGCGCGCGGCTGAACAGACCACAGTGCCGTATTGTCGCCAGCATGGAATCGCGGTGCTGGCCTGGAGCGCACTCTGCCGCAGTCTACTGACAGGGAAAATCCAGCCCAACCAAAGCTTTCCACAGAATGACATCCGCTCCGCCGATCCAAAATTCCAGCCTCCGCGTCTTGCGCAATATGTTGCCGCCGTGGAAGCGCTGGACCAGTACGCAAAGGAGCATTATGGCAAGCGGGTGCTGCATCTGGCGTTGCGCTGGCTGTTGGACCAGCCGGGAGTGTCCGTCGCTCTATGGGGCGCAAAGCGTCCCGAGCAGTTGGCCACGGTCGCAGAGATTTTTGGCTGGAAGCTGACAGCAGACGACAGGAAGGCCATCGATCAGATTGTGCAGGAGAAGATCAAGGACCCGGTGGGACCCGAGTATTTGCGGCCGGGCTTGCGGGAGAGAGCGGCGGTATAGGATTTCTGGCGAACCAAACGACCAAGGGCGGACGAGAAAAAGGCCCGGGAACTGGGGGAGGGCTTGAATTCCAATCCGCTCTGCTAGGCATCATCCTTTCTGGATGATTGGGAAGTCAAAGTACGAAAGGCCATAAACTTTGGTCACTTGTGGAACGGGTTGTGCAAGTGCATGGAATGTTTCTCGGTGTGTGCCTTGTTCGCCGAGGGAGAGGTATTCAGCTTTCCCAGTCGAAAGACGGGACCGACAGAGAACGCAAAGTTCTGCTCCATGGTGCCGCCGTAGTGGGTCATCAACATGTCCGGCTCTATGCGGAAGGCGATCCTAGGCGTGTAGTTGTAGTCGAAGGTGCCGCCGAACGCGCTGCCGAAGGTCCATTGCGTCGCAAACAGGCCGATCGTCTGGACATTCAGGTTCGGCAAATGGGCTGAGTCGAAGACCCCGTAAGCATTGCCGAACAGTGCATGAAATGTGCCGGAAGCCTTGGCCCTGCGAATGATGCGATACTGCGGACCCATCATGAAGTAGTACTGCATGATGCGCGGCCCGGTGATGGTGCTGGGTCCGTAACAGCTGTTATCGAAACCAGGGCCAGTGCCAGAGATCGGGCAGTTAGGATTGCGCGATCCGCCATTGGTGTTCGGAAACACTCCAGAAGTGCCGACGTACATGCGCGCATCGCCACGGATGCCCCAATGCCAGTTCAGCCAATAGGTTCCAGAAGCATCGAATCCGCCCATGTTCGAGCGCTGGATCAATGCTGGCCCAGCCAGAAAATTCGTGTAGGCGAGGCCGGCATAAATGTCCCAGCGGTGGTTGTAGTACACGTCTGGGCCAGAAGGCGGCGGCGGTGGAACATAGTTACCCCGGCTGACATCATGTCCTTTGGGGTTATTGATGGGGGGATTCCCGCCAGTGTTGCCGCTGTTGTCTTGCGCCAGCCCAACCAAAGAAGAGCCCATCAAAACAGCGCACAAAAAGACTCCCAGCTTCAGGCGGATGACCGCCCGAGGAAGAAAGCGAAACAAATTCATCCTGATCTCCAGTTCTCAGTGTATCGGAAGCATGGGGTTTCGTCTGGGGCAGAGGCCCGAAAGAGTGCGGCAAATTTTCTAACCCCGCTGCGCCAGGACTGCCGCTGCCGCGAGAAGGTCCGCCTCCGTATCCACGCCGACGGTGTCGAACTCGACCGGCTCCACATAAATCGCGATGCCGTTTTCCAGCAGCCGCAACTGCTCCAACCGCTCGGCGGCTTCCAACTGGCTGGGAGGCAGGGCTGGAAACCGGTCGAGAATGTGTTTTCTATAGGCGTAGAGCCCGAGGTGCTTCCAATGGGCGATATCGCCGCGCCCATCGCGGTCCCAGGGAATGGTGGCGCGAGAAAAATACAGCGCCTTTCCCGCGCGATCCACGACCACCTTCACGGTATTCGGATTGGCGATTCCGTCCGATGGGCAGCGCGTCATCACGGTCGAAACCTCGACTTCGGGACGCGCGAAGGGGCGCAGCAGCGCGTGAAAATGCACCGGACGCAGCAGCGGCTCATCGCCCTGAATGTTGACGAAAATATCGTTGTCCGAAACATTGGCGGCGTTCTCCGCGGCCAGTTGCTGGGCCACTGCGTGAACGCGGTCGGTCCCGCTCACCAGATTCGACGACGTCAGCCGGACCTGCCATTCATGGTCGCGGCAGACATTCGCAACTTCGTCGGAGTCCGTCGCGACCATCAACTGGTCGAAGACCCGCGCCTGGGCGGCTGCCTCATACACCCATGCCAGCATGGGCTTGCCCGCGATTTCCCGCAAAACTTTACGCGGCAGGCGCGTTGAGGCGAGACGCGCCGGGATCACCCCGATGACACGGTCGGCTGATGGGTTTGGCGATACGTTTGACGATGCGGACATGCTAGCTCAGTCTACTCGACCCACCGGCTGTCGGAGAGCTGGCAGTCTGGAGAATTCCTAAGCATGAGCTACAATAAACTTGCTGCTGAATGATGACTGCTGGCTCAGGGGGCGCTCGCTCTGTCGCAGTCTTCCACGCATGTTCTGTTCAGGAGCGTGCTTCAGCAACATCCCTCCATGGCGGCGTAGCTCAGATGGTTAGAGCGACGGACTCATAACCCGTAGGTCGGTGGTTCGATTCCACTCGCCGCCACCAGTTTTGCACGTTTTCTGCTGGAACAAGGCAAGCAAAATAAAGCCCTCACACCCCGTAAATGTTCGTTCTCAGAAATTGATTGCGAAATTTTCCGTTGGGATCGTAGTGTTCCAGCAACGCTCGATAATCGGGCATCTTTGCATACATGGGCCGGATGGTAGATGGCGGCATGGTGAACAGTTTTGCCCAGTGCGGC
>JAJYGR010000244.1 GCA_021790655.1 Acidobacteriota bacterium
GGCCTATGACCGGCTCGATCAATGCTCGAAGCGCGGCACACCAGGCGACGGCCGCGTCTTCGGGAGATACGCCGTACCCCCAGACATAGAGCGTGGTTGCATATCCCGACTTTTCTGCTTCATTTCTTGGTCCAGCAAGAACATGCGCTGGCCGCAGCGTCCATTCACAGCGGCCTTCAGGGATATCGATAGATTCGGCGTATGCAGTCCACGTTCGCAACTGGCGCTCGCTGGCGGCAAAGTCTGAGAAAATTCTGGGGTCAGCCGAAATTAGATCGATGTAGCTGGCGTGGGCATGCGTGAAATTGGGAAGGTCTTCGGCAGCAAAAGCATCCACAGCATAGCTCCATACGTCACACTTGGCAGAAAACAGTGGCGAATCTGGCCGGTTCCAACGCGTCAAGGCTGCGGCCATGCACGGATACTGCGTAGCTTCCGGAATCCGATCTATCGCTGTTGGCGTGCGGCGCAGGTCAACATATGCTATGGATCCTGTTGCATCACTCCAGGGAACCACCACCACCGGATCGTCCGCGCCACAAGCGACACTCCAGTCGGCTTGCATGGCTAGCGCACTTGCCTGCTGTGGAGTTGCGACACGGAGGCAACAAGACCGTGCAATGTGGTCTCGGCCCAGTAGCCGTCGTCGGTCGAAGTCGCAGTTGCAAGAAATGCGCAGTGGCCTCCGTGTTTTGTTTCCACAAAATTGATATGCGGATTCGCTACCAGCTTCGCGCGTGTCTCCGGCAGGATACGAATGAAGGGATCGTCCTGAGCATGCAAAATGAGCGAACGTACACTGATTCGGTCGATCACACGAGCTGCGGAGGAGCGGTAATAATAGTCATCGGCGCCAGAAAAACCAGCGCTTGGCGAAAGGATGTATTCATCGTACGTGCGAATGCTGTGAACGAGCTTGCAATTCGCCAGCGAAAATCGACCGGGAAATAGCTTTACCTTACGGCGATATCGACGCATCATGTTTTGTAGGAAGTTCCATTCGTATAAACAATTGCGCCGGGCGTGCAGCGCATCCGCTGCTGGAGCCAGATCGACAACCGGGGAGACGCCGATCACAGCGCGCAGCCATGTCGGCGCGCGATCTCCATACTCGCCGGCAGCCTTTAATACGAGGTTGCCGCCCATCGAATATCCCACCCACGCCATTTGCGCCAGCCGGTGTTGCGCGGCAAAATACTGCGCCACGGCCTGCACATCCCCTGAGAGCCCAGAGTGGTACAGCGTGGGCGATAGAAGTTCCGTGTCAGCGCAGTTGCGCATATTCATGCGGATGACATTCCATCCCGCGCGCCATGCCTTATCTGCGTTTCCCAGCATGTATTGCGACTGGGACGAACCTTCCAGCCCGTGCACCAGCAGCAGTGTCATGCAGTTGCTTCGAATTTCCTCTGGTTGCCAATTGCAATGGCACAGGACGCGGCTATGGGTCGCCGGATCGACTTCAACGACAACGCTTTCGGAAGCTGGTAACTGCACCCGCCGGGGCGTAAAGTTGGCTGCGAGCGTCTGCACATCGCCATTTCGCATTCCTCGGCGCGGGACGAACTCTTTCAGCCACGTAGGGGATTGCAGGCGCTCGCCTGTAAGGGAATTTGGCTGGGGCAGCAGTTGCGCGTCGTTGGCAGAGCGCATCGTAATCAAGGAGGTAGTGAAATTAAACGTCGTACTGTAGAGATACAGAAAGTTTCTTTGGGGCGGCTAGTGGGGGTCGAACCCACGACATCCGGTGCCACAGACCGGCGTTCTGCCACTGAACTATAGCCGCCATCGACAAATAGAATTGTAGCATTCACAGTAGGCAGGCTTAGAGTGGGCGGGAATCGCTCCAGCACTCTGTGAGAGGAAATGGAAGCTTTGCCGCTACGCAACCAACCCGAAATTTTACCGCCGCGCGGCGGTAGGGGCAGCCGTCCGTTTAGTAATGAAAATCTCGACCTGCTGTCGCATGTTCTCGATGACTGGTTGCGGATTCCCGGCACTTCGGTCCGTTTTGGACTGGACGCCATCGTAGGTCTGGTCCCGGGCATCGGGGATGTACTGGCCGGCCTTGCTTCCTGCATTCTTCTGCTGGCAGCCTGGTTCCGCGGCGTGCCCTACATCACGCTGATACGCATGACCGTGAATATTGGCATCGGCGTTGTGGTCGGTTCGATTCCGCTATTCGGAGATATGTTCGACGTTGTATGGAAGGCAAACCGCCGCAACTATAAACTGCTCACTCGCCACATGGAGCAGCCACGTCGGCACACCTGGAAAGACTGGGGATTTCTGTTGATGCTCGCGGCCGTGATGCTGACGCTCTTTGCATTGCCGTTGATCGTGCTGGCATGGCTGATTTTGTTGTTACTGCGCCATCATGTAGGGTAGACAACGTTTCTGCAACTCTACGAAATGAAGGCGCCCCTGCGATACAATCAATGGAGTCGGGGCGTAGCGCAGTCTGGTAGCGCATCTGCTTTGGGAGCAGAGGGTCGGGGGTTCGAATCCCTCCGCCCCGACCATCGTAAACCATAGATATTTCAAACGATATGGCCGATCCCGGCCACGCATCTGCTTTTTACCGCTACATAGTCGTCGATGATTTTGTAGCGGTCCTGTCCTCCAAGGCAATTTCCAGAAATTCTCATTTGACGCACGGCCCGACGCTTTACCTCAACGCTGGCCGGTACTATCCTTAGCAATATGAATAAGGTAAGCTGACCGAAATGCTTGGAAAAGTGGCGGCGTTACGAATAAATGTGTTATGAAACTTGAACGACTTGCGTGTACGCAATTTTCGTTGCTACCGAGATGAGATCCCGGTGGACTTCGGTGACATTACGGCATTTATCGGCAAGAATGACGTCGGCAAGTCGTCGATCATGGAAGCTCTCGATATCTTTCTGAATGATCGATCTCCTGACTCCGACGACGCCTCGAAGGACGGGGATGGCAAGGACCTCGCGATTATCTGCGAGTTTTCTGGTTTCCCTGCTGCGATAGTCATCGACGACAAAAACCCGACAACCCTTATTGACGAGCATCTCTTGAACGCCGATGGGTGCCTGGAGGTTCATAAGAAATACAGCGGACATGCCGCGAATCCAAAATGCACCGGAGTATTTCTTTATGCCGTTCATCCGACCGCCGTGAACGTCGGAGACTTGTTGCAGCTCAAGAATCCCGAATTGAAGGCCCGGGCACAGGCATTGCAGGTGGATATGACGGGGGTGGACCAACGGTTCAACGCTCCGATCCGCCAGAGGATTCGTGGGGCCGTAGGCACCTCGACCTGCAGCCAACGCTGATTCCTCTGGACGAAAAGACCAACTGGAAGAATGTCTGGGACAATCTGAAGCTTCACCTCCCGACGTTCGCCCTTTTCAAATCTGACAGGGAAAGTACGGACCAAGATCCTGAGGCGCAGAACCCACTGAAGGCCGCGGTGGGCGACCTGTTTAACGAAGGCAATATGGACGTGGTGGTCGGCGATATCGACGGCAGCCCCATGGTCCTTCGAAATCAGGGCATACCGGACGTCACTGGGTGAGCTTTGGAATTAGCTGGGGTCAAGAGTAACCGTCTGGCGCTGAATGCGCGGATCAAAATCGTTGCGGGTGGCATGACGCAAACGTCAGAGATTCATAGTGGCGGAAGCTATCTCTCTCAAAATGATGTTCGGGTACATTTTGGCCTAGGTATGGCCAAAAAATTGACAGTGTGGAGATTCACTGGCCTTCTGGAAAGATAGATACAATGAGCAACCTGGATGTGGACAAGTTCTATTCGATCCTTGAGGGGCAAGGAATTCCCTAATCTAGCTATCTATTTGACGCCACCGACCCCAACCGGTTGTGGTTTGACAAGTTTTGCAAACGGAATTGGCTCAATCTGAACGGCTTGTTGTGCCAATCGATAGAACAGCTTGCCGCGTGAA
>JAJYGR010000262.1 GCA_021790655.1 Acidobacteriota bacterium
AGAATGTCGAGAATGACCTTGCTCTTGACTTCTAGCTCACGCGCTAGATCGTTGATTCGAACTTTACTCATCCGCCTCTTTCGCCTTTTCCCAAACTTTTAGCTGCTCATTGGTTGCCTCATAGCCTACAATCAGGTGCGCATCTACTTTCATTATCCGCCGAAAGTGGCAGAAGTAATGCGAATTTTGATGCTGCGCGCCCAGCCCTGACATCCATTGTCAGGGTTTTTCCTTCTCTTCCCACTCATCGAGGCTTGGCTGATGGGCCTCCGGGGCGTCAACAGACACTGGTTGGTCATCGTTGTCAGTCGCGGTAGCGTCTTCCAGAAAATTCGTCATCAGACTTTGCGATGCTCCGTGTCCCTCGCTGCCCATAACTTCAACAACCTCGTCAACTTCCACGGGTGCGGTTTCCTCGGCCTGGTCCAGAATTGGCACCGCTCCAGCCTCAGCATCTAAATCCACTTCTCCCGTGGCATCCGCTACTGTGCTGGCCTGCTCTTCATCGTTGAGTATGATTTCGTCCGCCGCTTCGTCACCTTCGATTTCCTTGGCCGACGCCGAACTCGCTTCACTGGTAGCCCTGGCCGCATTTGCTTCGTCGATCTGGACGAAGTAATGCCGCACGGCCGCCCCAATCTTTTCCAGCGTCTTCTCGCCGATGCCCGGCACTTCTTCCAGTTCTTCCGGGGTCATGTCGGCCAGACCCTCCACCGTGGTAATGCCAGCGGCGATCAACTTCTGGATCGTGGCCTCGCCCAGTTCCGCGACCTGTTCAATCGGGGTCGTCACCGGACCTGCCATGGCCTGCATCTGCTGCTCGACCTCCTGGCGTTTTTCTTCCTCGCTCTTGATGTCGATCTTCCAGCCCAGCAGCTTTGCAGCCAGGCGAACGTTCTGCCCTTTTTTGCCGATGGCTAGGGACAATTGCGTATCATCGACGATCACTTCAATCTGTTTGTCGCCCAAATCCACAATGCTGACGCGGCTTACCTTTGCTGGCTGTAATGCCTTCTCCGCGAAAGTCGTAATCTCTTCGCTGAACTCGATGATGTCGATCTTTTCGCCGCGCAGCTCGCGAATGATCGACTGCACGCGCATGCCCTTCATCCCGACGCAGGCGCCGACCGGGTCCACATCTTTGTCGCGTGAAACAACGGCAATCTTGGTGCGCTCGCCAGCTTCCCGCGCGATGGCCCTAATCTCAACCGTATTGTCGTAAATCTCTGGCACTTCACTTTGGAAAAGGTTCTGCACCAGTTCCTTGGCGGCGCGCGAGACGATCACCTGCGGCCCGCGCGCATTGCGGTCCACGCGCAACAGGACCACGCGCACACGCTCGCCAACGGCAAATTGTTCCAGTCGCGACTGCTCGCGTTTGGGCATCCGCGCTTCCGCCTTGCCAATGTCGAACACCACATCCTGGCCTTCGATGCGCTTGACCGTTGCGTTCAACACTTCGCCGACGCGATGCGCATACTCGTTGAACACAGTGTCACGCTCGGCCTCGCGCACCTTCTGGAAGATGATCTGCTTGGCCATCTGCGCGGCAATGCGTCCCAGCACGTCGGTAGGCTTGTAGTAGCGCAACTCGCCGCCCACCTCAACCTCCGGCGCAATGGCCCGCGCGTCCTCAAGGTTGATCTGGTTCAGCGGGTCTTCGAGGACCTCCGGCGACTCCACCACCGTTTTGTAGGCATAGGCCCGAATCTCGCCCGACTCGCGGTCGAGTTCGCCACGCATGTTTTCCAGTGTCTTATAGTATTTGCGGGTCGCCAAAGCAATGGCGTCTTCCACCGCAGTCACAACAATCTGCGGATCGATGCCCTTGTCCCGGCTTAAAGCTTCAATCGTTTCGTAGAGTGCGCTTGCCATAGTTCGTCTTAGCCCTGTCTCAGCATTTATCTGGCGAAATATCTTTGATTGCTACGTCGTCGGAAGCATTCTGCTGCCGAAGGCAATGCGTAGAAGTGGAATGCTTCAAAAGATTAAATTTCAGGAACCAGATTTGCCCTCAAAATATTGGAAAATGCGATGCTCACTTTTGTTTCTGCCGTTTTTTCTACTTTATTTTTTCGCTTGCTCACGGTACTTAAATCAAGCTCCAAAGCTTCGCTGCCAACATTGGTAATGCGTCCCTGCCAATGCGAATTCCCATGGATCGGCTCGACGGTCCGCAGCTTCACCAAACTCCCCGCAAACCGCTTGTAGTCCTCATAACCATGCAGTTTGCGATCCAGACCCGGCGAGGAAACCTCCAACGTATACTCCTGCCCCGGAACCAGGTCCTCAACATCCAAAACAGTTCCGAAATCCTCGCTGAATACCTGGCAATCCTCGACCTTGATCCCCGCCAACTGGTCCACCGAAACATGCTTCGGAAGCTTCAATTCATCCGAACCCTCCGGTTTTGCCAGCTTCGCCCGGGTCGCCGCGTCCTTCTCTATATAGATGCGCAGTGCCCGATGCTTAGGGCTGCCAATATACTCAACCTCCACGACCGACAGCCCATGCGAAGCTGCCACACGGTCCGCAAGCGCGCGAATTTTGTCTAAATCGAGTGCCATCGCCAGTGCATCTGTGCTGCATTTTGGTTCGCTTGAGCGAAGATTCCAGAGCAAATCCAGCGCAAATAAAAAGTGGGCTCGCGCCCACTCATTTCTCCCGCCCCGGCCCGTACTGCCATAGGCTGCCCAGGACAAACTCAGGACAAACTCATCTGCTTTCCTAGGATACGCCCGTTCCAGCGGGATTTCAAACCAAGCGAAATGCGGACCTAATCTGTCCCGACCGCACTGCCCTTCTGCATACGAATATCTCCGATACCGACATGGCAACGAATATGGTACTTCCCGCTGCCAACAACCTTTTCCGATTTGCCAAGCCAGCCAGACTGTTTGGCCGAAAACGCTCTGTCTTCCACGTCGCCAATGCCGGTGCTGTTCTTTACGATCCCGTACTCACTTGGGACCAGACCGCCAACCTTCAGGTCGCCGACATCGACGCTCAAGTTCTTGTCACCGCTTATGCCTTCGATCGTCATGTCTCCAACATCCAGGTCAATGTTCAAAGCAGTTGAGGTGGGCACATAGAGCGTCACCGTCCCACTTTGATTGCCATGCTTGGGCATATGCAGCCGAATATTCGCCTGACTCCCCTTTACGTCGAACTGTGGAACCCAGGACTTCAGCTCCTCTGATGAAATCGCGCGCTTGGGCTGAATCACCAAACGAAGCTGGTGTTCGTCAGGGCTTGCCAAAATACGAAGATCGCCCACATTGATCTCTAAGTGGACCTGCTGACCCGGCGCAAAGGCGCGCGTCTGACTCCAGGGTGCCGTAGATTGCGGTCCAACTGTCGATGCACGGGCATGCGCGGCCGTTGCAAAGAATAACAAGCAGCCATAAATGGCCAGGTGGTTGGTTCGGATTCCTCTCATAACAATCCTCCTCATAAACACGTATGCGACTGGGTGCTACCTTTCTGCTGAGCACATTCTTGCCACTACGTCCACCTAGAGTCAGGCGGAATGCCGCAGGAAACGCTTCACGATATTGGAGTCTACGCAATCGAACACCCAGAGGTTCCAGCAAATTGTTTGCCGGAACCTAAGCGGAACCTTACAATCAGTTATGCCAACCCCGATTAGCCCGGATTTACAACTAGCCACCAAGTACCAATCCAATCGATCCCTATGATTGAATTTCCCGTTCCCGAAGCCCTGACGTTCGACGATGTTCTGCTCGTCCCCGCATTCAGCGAAGTAGTCCCCACCCAGGTCAGCACCCAGACGCGCGTCACCCGCAACATCACCCTGAACACACCGCTGTTGAGCGCCGCCATGGACACTGTCACGGAGTCGCGTCTGGCCATCGCCATGGCGCAGCAAGGCGGGATCGGCGTCATCCATCGCAATTTGTCGGTCGAGCAG
>JAJYGR010000122.1 GCA_021790655.1 Acidobacteriota bacterium
GTGGCGCCCCAAATGACCGCCGAGAAGATGTCGGAGGCTTATCAGAAGTACAAAGGCGAGGATTCCAAACACATATACCCAACGTGATATATCGACGGTCGATCCTTCGGCAAGCTCAACGCCCTGCTCGCGCACTTTGCGCCGTCCATACTGTGTCAGTCCCCAGGGTTTGTACACCGACAGTGTCGTGACCGCGAGCAGCACGAGCAGACCGCCTGTGGAATGAACCAGGAGTTCTCTCCCTGCCGCGTGGAGATCGGCACTGGACAATGCAGCCGCTGCGGCTTGGCGGGCAGCGTAGCCAATCAAAGGTGTCTTCAGCAACAAAACGACAGTGGCAAACACGGTTAGCAGAAGTTTCACCAATATCCAATAGTGACGGAACAATCCCCACGAGGTGCCCAGTGCCTGGACGATGCCGGTCAGCAACGAAGCGAAGGCCAACGGAACGATAACGAATCGAGCGATGAGCGCCATTGAGAGATAGGCCGCACGCACCATCTGAGCGTCCTTGCTGTTCAGGGCGGTGATCGCGAGCGCGAGAAATCCTGCAACCGCACCGAGCCAGCCGACAGAGAAGGTGATATGCGCGGTAAGAGCCAGTTTGCGGAGGCCGGGCTTCATCGCCGGACTCTTCTTTCCAGCTTTCCTGAGTGCCTTGTCTGGGATTGCAGTCGTGTTCATTGTCGAAGTGCCCCCTGTCGTGCGGTTTCTCGTCAGCAGCCGTCTTTTCAAGAACGCGGGCCTGGCCTTTTGCTAAGAAATCTTCGTCCCTTTCTCGTCTGTTTCTTCGTATTGCTGCTATCGGGTAACGATTGCTTGCTTGTGTTGCCCCCACCGTTGTGGATCGGAGCCAGTGTGTCCTGAGCACGCAACAGGGCAGTGTGACGATAGGTAAACTCCGTGCTCTGCGCCAGGAACTCGGCGATAGCAGTGAGTTCGTGTGTATCGAAACCTTCCAGCAACGTGGCCACGTCTTTTCGTATTGGGGCAAATACGTTGTGGATCTCTCGCGCCCGCTCCATGTCTGGGTAAAGGAGTTGCCGACGCTGGTCTTGCGGGTCCGGTTCACGACGCAGAAATCCTGCTCGCTCAAGCCTTGCGACCACACCGGTCATCGCGCCCGTGGTCAGGCCAGTGATCGCGGCCAGTTTGCTGGCGGTGATCGTCTCTCCGGCGGCGATACCCCCGCGTTCACGCAGCAAGGCGAGACATTTATGGTCCGTTGGGCCCAGCCCCAAGCGTTCAGCGACAGCCTGATGAAACAGCACCACCGCAGTGCTATGTCGGCCCGCCAGCCGCCCGACGATCTCTTCGATCAACTCCTGATCGCGTTGGCGCACAGTTTTCATTTCTCCAGCTCAATGTTACTCATTATATACCTTAGAATCTAAGCTATATAGAAAGCAGACTACTGTCAATCCTCGGTTTGTGTAGGAGCTGGTTTCTTCCGAGTTTGCAGTTTTTCTGGCCAGTCAATCGCTGCGCATGTCGTGCAAGAACAGAAATGACCGAGCATAGCGCAGCTCTTTTATGAAGGATGCATGTGGCTGCGCCCGCTCGCATTCTCAGACGGCTTGCTCATCATGCGAAGCATCTGTGGGCCTCCGGTACGCAGAAAGCGCCAAGCGAGGAATGCGGCAATCACCGGAAAAGCAATATTGAGCCAGGTCGTGTAATTACAACGAATGGTCTCTTCGGCAATCTGGATCGAGCGTTGGCGTGGAACGAGATGCAGAAGACCAAAGATGAACTCAATCGCGAGTGCAGCTATGGACATGGAGAGATAGAAGACGACAGTCAAAAATGCCGTCATCTTCAGCCCGTAGTATTTGCGGTAGATGTCGAGAATGGGCAATACGATGAGATCGGCGAAGAGGAAGGCAACCACACCCCCGAAGCTGATGCCGCCGCTCCTCAACACTGCTGCAAGCGGAACGTTACCCACCGAGCAGACGAAGGAAAGCACTGCGACGATGGGTCCGACTAAAGGCCCCCAGAATTTTGCCAACAGCGGATGACCTTCAAGAAAAAATCCTTGCCAGAAATGCTTCGGCACCCAGGCACTGAGCGCCCCGGCGATGAGCAAGCCGACCGCAATGTCCACCCAGAGCGAGGCCCAATCCATCACGAAGAAATGACTGATCGCCGTGCGGCCTTTTTGCGAGAACATTCGCTGCCAGAGAGAACCTTCATGGACACTCATATCCATCGCTGCATGGCCTTCCATGCGTCCGGCAATTCCTTTTTTCGCTTGCGCCCGTGCGGCTTCGACGAGCTTTGGCGAAAGGAAGAGCTTGAACAGCAATACCAGAATGGCGATCATCAACGGACCACCGGTAAATTCGGCGAGCGTGAACTGCCATCCCATCAGCACGGCAAGCAAGATACCCAGTTCCAGCACGAGATTCGTGGATGCAAACTGGAAGGCCATCGACGCCGTGAAATTCGCGCCCTTGCGAAACATGGAACGCGCCAGCGCCACGGCAGCGTAGGAGCAGGAGGAACTCGCTGCTCCCAGCCCGCAGGCCAGCACAATGGTGCGCAGCGAATCGTCCGGCAGCAGCTTGGACATCTCCTCTTTGGACACGACAGCCTGAATGACGGCGGAGAGCGTAAAGCCTAGAATGAGCGCCCAGAGAATCTCCCAGGCCATAATGCCTGCCATCATCAAAGCGTGCATAATTGCTGCCTGCATACTTCCTCCATCGGGCAAGCGAACGGATTGACCGTTGCTATCCGGTCATTGCATGGGCATCTTCATGTTGTTTTTGTCATTCATGTCCATTGTGGATGTACCGGATGAAGACTTTTCGTTTGGAGAACTACCAGCGGCTGCTTTCCATGCATCGGAAACCTGCGGTGGCAGTTTTTCCATGTGGCTTAAAAATGCAGTCACTTGCCACATCTCCTGTTCGTTGAGGACCTGCTTCCACGCAGGCATTCCGCTCAGGCGAATGCCATGCTGGATGATGTAGAAGTTCTGGTTTTCCGGCATGTCGGGCGCATCCTCAACGAACTGGGGCGCACGCGGATAGAGCGCATCCGCAAGCATCCCGTGCGGGTGATGGATGTCGCCATGACAGCTTGCGCAGTTTGTCTGATACACCTTCATTCCGGCGATCAGGTTGGTATCTGTGGGTTGCACTGGATTCGTCGCTTCAGGAGCGCGCCGATCAACCGCGGCATCGAGCGAAGGCATCGCGATTCTGCGTTCCAGTGAATTGACCGGTATGTCTGCCCGCGGGTCCATCAGTCCAAAGCGCACGCAGAGGAACCCAGCCCCCAGCACGACAACCACCGCTATTACAAATCCGAGAAAAAACTTTCGCATGGAAGTCCTCCATAGATTTTGAATCGTAATCAAGTATCTACAACCGAGCTTGCTACCATACCGGACATCGAAGTGCCTCTCAATACCAGAGCCGTAGTCCGAATACGAAGCGAGGATCGCTGGTGGTTCCTCTCGCCTGCCGCGCATAGCTGGCCGTATTGCCGTATTTCCCGTTGTAGGCAAATCCAACATAAGGAGCGAATTTGCGGCTGATCTCATAGCGCAAGCGCACCCCGGTATCCAAATCCGACAGGCCCGATCCAATCTGGCGCGCTGGGTCATCCTTGCTGTAGAAGTTCAACTCGGCTTCCGGCTGCACGATCCACCGCTGCGTCACCAAGAGATCGTAGAAGCCAGTCAAACGACCTGCAACGTTGCCGCCGTCGCGGATATAGAAAGTTGGAGCAAACTGAAAGAAGTAAGGGGCCAACCCTTCGATGCCCACGGCTGCCCAGGCGCGCTTTGGACCTGAATCCAGATCGGCACGTATACCAACTTGCGCGTCAAAATAGCGCATATGCGGAATCGGGCGATCATAGAGAGCTTCATGATCCCCATCGCTGACGGTAGCGTTCGTGCTGAATCCCTCCGATTTCAGCCAGAGTTTGTTCATATCGGTGCCAGCCCACGCCTCCCCATCCCAGCGCAACTCGTTGTCCGGGCCATTGGTGCGGCCCTCGAACTGATCCAGAAGAATGTGATAAAAAATCTGATTGTCCATGACCGGTGGTTCCATAGCCGGCACGGTGGCAGCGCCTTTAACCGCCGGTTGTGGTGTTGACATCTGCGCTCTGGTCGCCGATGTATAGAAGAACGACAGCAGGGCAGCAAAGACAACGCCGCCGACATGGAAACCATGTTTTGTCCGAGATGCACAGCGATTGAAAATCGCGCGAATGCTCATGACACCACCACCGTTCGGAACATTCCAGCCTCCATGTGATAGAGCAGGTGACAGTGATAGGCCCAACGTCCGGGCGTGTCCACGCTGACCAGATAGCTCAGGCGCTCCGCCGGCTTCACGATGATGGTGTGTTTGTAGGGATTGAATTCTCCGTGCCCATTCTCCAGTTCACTCCACAACCCATGCAGGTGAATCGGATGTTCCATCATGGTGTCGTTGATGAGTACGAACCTCACCCGCTCGCCTAGTTTCAATTCAATCGGCTGCGCACTGGAGAATTTCTGGCCGTTGAATCCCCATATGTAGCGGTCCATATTTCCTGAGAGGTGGAGTTCGATCTCACGCGTCGGCGACCGTGGATCAACCCCTCGAAAGCGTGCGCGCAAATCGGCATACGTCAGCACACGCCGTCCATTGCCGCTGAGTCCAACTCCGGGATCATTCAATCGTTCCGTGACCTGCATCGGCACGTTATCGACTTGTGGGCCAACGCGCATCTGCACAGGATTGGAAGGCTTGAGATTTACTTCCGCACTCATAGCGCCGGACATCGCCATGATAGGCATCGTCGTCGGACCCGGCTGCGGAAAGGGCGTTGTGCCAGATCGGCTGCCCATCTCCATGCCGCCCATGCCGTGCATGGCGTCATGCGCGCTTTGCATAGCGGGCTTCCCTGCATTGGAGCTCATATCCATGCCTGCCATGCTTTGGTTGCTCATTTTCATTCCAGCCATGCCTTGCTTGTCTGTTTCTGCCGCATTTTTACTGGATGCGGGCATGTCGCTCTTTTTCATTCCGTCCACGCCGGACATATCCATGCCTGCCATTCCTCCCTTCTTCATCCCGGCCATGTTGCCCATGCCCATGTCCACCATCGTGCGCATGGGACGCGGGTCCATCGGCGGAACGGCGGCTGTCATTCCCAATCTGGGAGTGAGCGTGCCACGCGCATAGCCGCTGCGATCTTCCGACTGCGCGAAGATGGTGTAGGCGGCATCGTCCTGCGGCTGGACAATCACGTCGTAGACTTCAGCGGTCCCGATGCGGAACTCATCCACCGTCACGGGAACGATGTCATTGCCGTCCGCCTGCACCACGGCCATTTGCAGGCCAGGCACACGCACATCGAAAAACGTCATCGACGAGCCGTTGATGAAGCGAAGACGCACTCGTTCGCCGGGTTGGAACAAGCCCGTCCAGTTCGCATTCGGAGCATTCCCGTTCAGCAGGTAGGTATAGGTCGCGCCCGAGACATCGGACAGGTCTGTCGGACTCATGTTCATCCGTGCCCACGCCAGGCGATCCGATGCGGTCGGCCCCAGACCCTTCTTTTTCGCAGCAGAGAGAAAGTTGGGAACAGTGAGCCGATGGTAGTTGTAATAGTCGCTCTGTTCTTTCAAGTTGCTGAAAATCGTCTCCGGATTCGTGTCCGTCCAGTCGGAGAGAAAGATTACATATTCTCTATCGAATCCAATAGGATCTTCCCCCTGCGGTTCGATAATGAGCGGCCCGCTGAGTCCCGTCTGCTCTTGAAACCGGCTATGGCTGTGATACCAGTACGTGCCGTGCTGCACGACTGGAAATCGATAATGGAACGTCTCGCCCGGTGCGATGCCGGGGAAACTCAACCCTGGCACCCCGTCCATGTCCGCCGGCAGACGTATCGCGTGCCAGTGAATGGAGGTCGGCACTTTCAGGCGGTTCGTTACCGCCAGTGTGATGGTGTCCCCTTCTTTCCATCGCAGGATCGGCCCCGGTACGGAGCCATTCACCGCCGTGGCTATGGAACGGCGTCCGGTGAAATTCACGGGCAACGAATCGATGGTCAGCTCGAAGTGTTTCCCTGAAAGAGTTGATGGTATGTGTGGAGCGGTCTCGCCTAAGACTGGCCATCCTCTCAAGTCCAGTGCGGCTATTGCTCCCCCAGCAGCCAAGCCTTGAACAAAACGGCGGCGGCTGATTGGATGACCCGATAGAATTTCCGTTCTTTTTTCTTGATACATAGATCCCTCATCTGTTGTGCCTGCATCCTGCATCTGGCCGCGTGCTGTCTTTGCTGTCTCTCAATAAAAATCGGACAGGCAAAGCAACGATTGAAGACGTGGAAACATTCGGTCGCGCTGAAGATGGCTTGTAGAGAAGCGCACCGTGCAGCCATGACGCGGTCTTCACAAGCTTGCTAGGATCAGCCGAGGAACGTAGATTGCCTAAATGCGAAGGCTAGAGACCAGGGGCCCAAATGGATGGATGGGTGGTGTACTTGGAGCAACACTAAAGCGGAAAAAGCTCTTGCCAGCAAAAAGCGCGGTCGCAGAAGTTCCCAGAGAGAAAACTGCCGTTATGTGCAGTACGGCGGGATTCATCTCATGATCTACACGGCTCTGGAGAAGTGTCCAATTGCTTTGGCAGATTTGGCTGGAACAATCGTGCGGCGCCTGAAGGGTGGCAGATGCTTCCTGGGCTGCGGTATGGTTCGATGGCATGCCATGACAATGCGCCATACCAGGCATTGAGCCGGGGATGTTGAAACGCATACTCTCACAGCGGACGCTGCAAGCCGCAGCAGAGATCTGCATGCTTGTGAGCAGAAGCACGAGCACTATCCATGTGGATTTGCGCGCCATCATTTCGAAGATATACCTTCCGCATGCCAGTTTGCAAAAGTCCACCCGGCCATTTGGTCTCAGAATTCTATGCGAAGAGAGAATCCATCTCTGTCATTTTCAAGCGCTATTGCGTTCGGACTCTGGCCACGCGGCGTCGCTGAAAGCCAATAGTCTGAAGGACGAGCGTGACGAGGATGCTGGCAACTACGATGGCTACAAATGGCATCTGCTGCTTTTCATTGATCTGGTAGCCGATGGCATGGGCGCCCGCCAGAGCGAATGCGAAATAATTCCAGCGCTGCATCTGTTTCCAGCGCGGCGTTCCCAAAGCCCGCAACGAGTAGTCGTTTGAAGTCGCAAGCAGGAGCAGAAGAATGAAGGCGCTGGTCAGTCCAGTATAGTTGGCAAACCCAAAGAGATCATGGCGCAGCGGCAGCATGTGAGCTTCTCTGTGGTCGTAGATGTAATAAAGCCATGGACGGCCCCGCAGGTGCACGTTCTGTCCAACTGCTGTATGCACAATCGCGAGGATACCGGCCCAAATCCCCATGTCGCGGCGCCAGTCGCTCGAGATCGGCATCCGTTTTCCTCGCAGTAGATTCCACGGACCGATCAGCAGCGTAATCGCGATCAACACCAGCGCGGGATAAGCCGTGGAAAAGCTTAATTTCGTCAGCACGTCTTTATAAGGACGGGTTGCATAGAGCAGAAAGACAGTTACAGCGCTGGCAGCGCAGATCGGCAGATGATGGACCAACAGGCGTCGAACCAGGCGTTTTTGCTGAATCGTGAGCATAGCATCAAACCGGAGGCGGAATTCTGTTCCAGTATTTTTTTACCATCTCTCGTCATTCATAAACCAGACCCTCTTCAGGCTTAAGACTTCAGATTGAGAAATAAGGCCACGCTGAAGAGCACGAAGATGGAGACCGCTATGGAAAAACGAATAAATGATCGGCGAGGAAGGGTGTTTTCTTGCCAGCAGCCGCACGTTTGACTTGATTGTCCTAGATGTGATGCTGCCGGGGCGGAATGGCTTGCACGGCGTGGCCGACCTTCGATTCGTCTTCAATGACCAAAGAGCCGCACCCATTTATCCTCTTTCCTGCATAAAGGCGAATTGTGCCAGAGTGTCCTGAATTGTTGCTGAAGTTCTTCTTGCGGCGAAGTTAGCAAATCGTCAGAATGTCTTCAGGTTGCTTTCAGCGATTGCGACTATAAACGAATAGGGTTGAGTACCTTAAACTGCGGCGTATTGGACGACGCAACCGTCCTCGATCTGGCCAAAATGTATAAAACTTACAAAACAAGTATCCGAAATTTTCTGCACCACAGGATGAGCACACAATGATCAACCGTCGAAGCCTGCAAATGCTCGCAAGCCGCTTGGCTGCAGCCTTGGTACTCGTCCCCCTTGTTATTCACGCGCAGTCTGCGAAACCTGCCGATAAAATACTGACCTTAGTTGCCGACGTGCCGATGCCCGGTCCCGCAGTTCGGTTCGATTATCAAAGTCTCGACACGACGAATGGCCGGCTGTATATCGCTCACATGAGTGCCGATCAGCTTGTCGTTTTCGACACTACGAAAAGAGAGATCGCCGCCAATCTCGACGGTTTCCAACGAGTGCATGGTGTCTTCGCCGCTCCAGAAGTTCATCGCCTATTCGCATCGGCGACAGGAGACCATCAGGTCATCGCGGTCGATACTCAAACGCTGAAGATTGTGGGCACGGCGGGACCGATTACCTACCCGGACGGGCTGGCATACGCACCGAAGCAAAAGAGAGTGTATGTTTCCGATGAGCACGGCGGCGAAGACGCGGTCATCGATGCCACCAGCAACACTCTCACCGCCAAGATTCCTCTCGGCGGAGGAGCCGGAAATACCGTTTACGATCCAGTGTCTGGACACATCCTGGTGGCGGTGCATGGCGTGAACATGCTCGTTGTCATCGATCCGGCCACCAACAAAATCCTGGGCCGATACCCACTTCCCGGAATTCAAAACCCTCATGGAATAGCGCTCGATGTGGCTGGCCACCTGGCATTCGTTGCCGGGGAAGAGAACCATTCGCTCGCACTGGTTGATCTGAACACCATGAAGATGATTGCGAGTCATCAGGTGGGCGACGATCCCGATGTCCTTGCGTTCGATCCAGGCCTGAAACGCCTGTATGTCTCCGCCGAGTCCGGCATCGTGACGATCTTTCGATGCGACAACAGAAAACTGATCCTGCTCGGTTCGCTGAGTATGTTTCATGCGCACACCGTTGCCGTCGATCCGAAGACGCATCTCGTCTATTTTCCGTTGGAAGACATTAACGGGCATCCCGTGTTGAGGATCATGCGGCCCGCTGGCCGGAAATAAGATGCGTTGGAGGCTTCGGAAAACAGCCATGAGATCATGGAAGCCAATTATCGCGATGTTCCTTGGGTTCTTGGCCCTTGGTGTTCTTTGTCTGACGTTCCTTATGCTGCGGGGCTTTCGCGCCACTTCCACGCCGTCGGCGTTTGAGATCGTTGTGGCCCGCGGCCTGCGGAACCTGGCCATTCCCTGGCATGAACGCCGCAAGAAAACTCCTTTCATCGGCAACTCCCAAGCATTGCAGCAGGGACATCAGGACTTTTTCGTGCGGTGCGCGATCTGTCATGGAATCGACGGTAGCGGCAGGACACAAATCGGTTTGCACGAGTATCCGCACGTCCCAGATCTACGTGCTTCAGCAACGCAAAATATGACGGATGGAGAAATTCACTACATCATCGAAAACGGCGTCCAACTGAGCGGCATGCCGGCCCTCGGCAGTCCACACAGCATCTCAGAACCGGAGAGTTGGGAACTCGCGCTCTTTGTGCGGAGTCTCCGCCCTCTCTCAGGAGCGGAGTTGCAACAACAAACCTCCACCATCACCTCGGCCCACTATGTCGGCTCCGAGGCCTGCGCCAGATGCCATGCCGATATTTATCAGCGCTGGAAGAAGACGCCGATGGCCAACGTAGTGCGTGATCCGAGGACGCATCCCGACACCATTCTTCCCGACCTTGCAACCAACAATGTGGCCCCGTTCACCAAAGACCAGGTCGCTTTCGTCTACGGCGGTATCTGGAAGCAGCGTTACTTTACCAAAGTTGGCGATGACTACTTTCCCTTGCCGGTGCAATGGGACATCGGCAATCACAAATGGCTCAAATATATTGTTCCTTCGCAAGGGGCCGACTGGTGGGCGCATCTCTATCCGCCGAACAATATGCAACGACCCACCGGCCCGACCTGCGACGGTTGTCATTCCGTCGATTACAACATCCACACCAAGCAGGTTGCGGAATGGAACGTCGGCTGCGAGCGTTGTCACGGCCCCGGCAGCGAGCATGTGGAGCATCCCACACAGAGCAATATCCTGAATCCGGCGCAGATGGATTCTGTGGCGGCGAATGACACCTGCATCCAGTGCCACTCGCAAGGACGGCCTCGGACCAATCCCATTGAAGGAAAATATTACGACTGGCCGGTCGGCTATCATGTGGGCCTCAAACTACAAGACTTCTGGAGACTGGAAAACTGCACGCTCGGGCAAACTGATTTTTACTATTTTCCAGACTGCACAGCGCACAAGAACCGAATGCAAGGCAACGACTTTGTGCAAAGCGTCATGTACCGGCATGGCATCACCTGCTCCTCCTGCCACGATGCGCATGGCACGGAGAATTATGCGCAACTCATCAAGCCTGCGAATCAAATCTGTCTGGATTGTCACGGCCCCACTTCTCCCAACGGCCCACGCACGGCTACGCTTGAAGAGCACACGCACCATAAGACCGGCACTCCGGGAAGCGAGTGCGTCGCCTGCCACATGCCGAAGATCGAAACGGAAGGCGTTCCGGGTGCGTATGTGCATGCCCATACGTTTAAGTTCATTACCCCGGACATGACGGACAAATACAAAATCCCCAATCCATGTACATCCTGTCACACGGACAAATCGACTGTTTGGGCAGAAGATGCAATGGGCCACTGGTCCGAGCGATCTCCGTGGAGGGTGGAATAAAGCGGAATCCGAGTGCCCTCAATGAGGTGTTTTGCGAGACACGATTGCCCGGCCGAGCCGTCATCCTTCGCTTGTACATCAAATAATGAAAGGTGTACTTTAGGAAACCGATGGTACGGAAATCACATGGTCTGCTGTTGCTCCTGGGTGAACATCCAAGCATTTGCTTCGGCCTAAGATGTGCGCTGTGGGACAATGGCATTCATGAACTCCGCTGGCCAGATGGTCGGCATGGCTCATCGCAGCGGTCAGGATATCTTTGCCCTTGACAATGCCTTTGCCCTTATCGGGATCGATCGCACGGCTCCCACGATCCAATCGTCGATGATCCCGATCAGATGCAGACCTCTTTTTGGCTGTCTGCTCTTTTCTAACCGGCTCAGGCGAGAGAATCACCCTGCCTGCGCCTATTCTCATCCTGGACTTTGGGTTGAGGTTGTGTGCTTTGGATGCCATGTGTGCGCGCTATGCCGCACGCCGGAGTGCAAGGACGCGGTGCCGCGCTTCAGCGTATGCGAGTTCGTCGGCGCGGTCTTGCAGCCGGTGGCCGCTATGACCACGAACCCATGTCCAGCGTACATGAACCTCTTTTTCCATCTGCAGTAATTCTTGCCACAACCGTTGATGCTGCAGTGGCAAACCGCGCCGGTTCCGCCATCCCTGGTTTCTCCACCGGATTGCAAGGTACTTCATCCCGCGAACCAGGTAATCGGAGTCGGAGCACAGGTTTACTTTGGAGCCAGCGGGAATCGAGCGAAGTGCCTGAATTGCGGCCATAAGCTCCATCTCTGAAATCGTGGTCCAGGAACAAGCGCCAGAAATCTCCCACTGCAAATGTCCGCTCACAAGAACCGCCGCCCAACCACCGGGCCCGGGGTTCCCGATCGCAGAACCGTCCGTAATGACATAATATTGCCGATTCATCCAAAGAACCTCCAATGCTGAGAGAAGGACTCGCGCTTTGGACGGTCTGCGTTCCTTCGTCGTTGAGTTGAGAGAGGGCATTTGGGAAACTTGCCTTCGGCGACTGAATCACATCTGGGCATGGGTGACGACTCCTGAAGTGTGGGGGGATCAAGCCTGTGACAGGAGTGTGGCGCTATTCCCGGTCACTTCCACCAGAAAGTCTCCCTGTTCGCCGTTGTTTGGGCTTGTCTTCCCAGGAGATACATTGAGCCAGCGCCCCCCTTGACCGAGTCGAGTGCGCCCTTTCTGGTGCTTCTCGAATGTGGCATTCGCCACACGGAAGACCAGTGGAGGAAAGCCCGTTCCAAAGGGTTCGAGTGCAAGGCAGGCTTCCCAAAAGCGATGCGACACAGCAGAAAGGTTGAGGACAGCCTCCGCCGATGGCAGTTGGAGCGGCGAGTCGACGCAACCGCCGGTCGATTCCTGAAATGCTTTCCGGAACGCATCGAGGGCCGACTCCCTCAGGGCCAACCCGATTGCCTGGGTATGGCCGCCGAAACGCTCCAGCAGATGCGCGCATCGAGCCACAGCCGCATAGAGATCGACTCCGCGAGCGCTTCTGCCGGACCCGGTCAGCAAGCTGCTCGTGAGATCTCTCACCAGGACGATGACCGGCCGATGGAAGTGCTCCGCCGCTCGCGCAGCCAGGATGCCTGCAATGCCTTTCGGCCATTCCATACCATAAAAGAGCATCCCTCCTGATGAGGGCGGCGTCTCTCGCAGCAGCAAAGGGAGGACCTCCTGCTCCAGCGCCTTTCGGCGCTGATTGATCTCGTCCAGCGCAAGTACCTGCTGCTTTGCCTCTTCGACTGAGTGAGAAAACAATGCCTGAAGCGCAAGCTTGGGATGGGCCATCCGGCCTGCAGCGTTGATGCGGGGGGCGATGCCGAAGCCGATATCTCGTGCAGTCGGCAAATTGCCTTTTGGCACACGAGCCAATGTAAGGAGCTCGTGAAGTGCAGGATAGCGGCTCTCGCCGATGTGCTCCATCCCGAGTCGCACCAGGACTCGCTGCGGGCCCACCAGAGGAACACAGTCAGCGACTCCCGCGATCGCAGCGAAAGGCGCCAGGGCCAGCAATATCTCTTCTCTCTTCTGGTCATGCACACGTTCCAGGAGCGCGGCCGCGAGCATCCAGGCGAGGGCCGCGCCGGAAAGAGCATCCGACCATACGATTCTCGCTTCCATTGGCTCTGAGCGATGATGGTGGTCAACCACAACCACCTCCACTCCAAGACGGGCTGCCAGTGTTACGGCGCGACTCGCATGAACGCCATTGTCGATGGTAACGATGAGGCGAAAGCCTTCACGCGCAGCACGAAAAGCGGCCGGATTGCTGAAGCCGTATCCCTCATCACGATGCGGGAGATATGCCTGGACAACTCCTCCCAGCTTCTTGAGGATACTCAGGAGTATCCCGGTGCCGAGGACGCCATCGCAGTCATAGTCCCCAAACAGGAGGATCGGTTCGCGCTCGCGAACAGCCAGAAGAATGCGATCCGTTGCGTCGGCCATTCCTTCCAAGGTCACGGATCCTGTCAGCCTGGAAATCGAGGGCGGCTGAAGAAGTTCGTCAATATCCGCTATGTTGCGATGCATCAGGGCATCGAGAATGGCATGGGGAAAGTGCGTCATGTATACCTCCCGGCGAAACTGGGCCAAAGCAAGCCAGCGCCTTGCTCTCAGAAGTAAACGGCGTTCCTTGCTGACGTCGATCTATCAAGGACAAGCGCCATTTTGGAGTCAAGAATAAAAGGAGCGGTTGGCGCCTCCCCAACGATCTCCTCTGTGAGCGGTGCCTGATGAGCAGTAAGCTGTAGCTTCGGCGAATGCCATTCTGGATGGGGTGGCGGGACTCTTGCCCTCGCGGGCAAGGCGCTTCGCCGTGACGGGAGCACAGCGCAGAAACGTTCCCGCTTCAATGGCTGCGACAAACGGCTCAGGTTCCATTGAGTGAAGCAACTGCCGTTCTTTTCGCTGTGCTGCTATGGAAGGAGTCAAGATCGGCATACGTTCTCCTCGCGGCTGGAGGGCCGCAGAGGTAACGTAGGAGACACGTGGGAACATGACCAATCGTTTTACGTCCCAACCTATTCCTGGGAGCTATGACGCATCGACAGGCATGTTTCGTCTTTATTCTTTGGCTTTGAGTAGGTGGTCGTTCTCGCGGATGAAGGTTTCAATCTCTCCTGCCATGCCAAGGATTTTCGTCCATTGCTCTTTATAGAGAGTCACAGGAAACCTGCCAACGCCATAGAGCGACACCGCGCCCTTTTCGCTTACTTTCAGGCTCAGCCCACGGACGCTTTTATTTTTGAGCCGCTCGTTCTCCGCTCGCAATCTCTCGATCTCCGCTTTCAAATCCTCGTCTGACATACCGTCTCCTTGTGCCTTGCTTGCCGCGACTGATCGATGCGGATGACCGCCCCGCGCGGATATCATGATCCATACAGGGAAACCACATCGCCGCAGAATCTATGAGGTTCCGTCATGGCCCAGTCTATCAACAAGCACATCGATCTTGACCCGCTGGAGCAGTTCCTGATGTCGGACCATGCACCGCCCGACTGCATGGAAATTTCCGACCTCGATGGATTTCTGACCGGCATCGCCGTGGGGCCGGAACTGATTCTGCCCAGCGAATGGCTGCCGGTCGTGTGGGGCGGTGACGGGCCTGTCTTCGAGAGCACGGAGGAGGCGAACGCAATTCTTTCGATCATCCTGGGCTGTTACAACGAGATTCTCCAGACACTGCAAAACGATCCAGCGGGCCTTGCGCCGATCTTTTGGGAGACCCCGGATGGCGTGGTCATTGCCACGGACTGGGGTGAAGGATTTCTGGATGCCGTCCGCTTGCGCATCGACGCCTGGGAGCCATTGATGCGGCATAAACGGGACGGTGTCCTGCTCATGCCCATCCTCGCACTGTGTAGAGATGAGGAGGGCCATTCATTGCTTCCCATCGATCCAACAGATGAAGATGCCATGCTCGATGCCGCCCCGGAGATCATTCCAGGCTGCGTGGCGGCCATCTACCAGTTTTGGCGGGAACGGCAGGACCCCTCCACGGCAAGACCGAAGATCGGCAAGACGGGCCGCAATGAACCTTGCTCCTGCGGGTCAGGAAAAAAGTTCAAGCGCTGTTGCGGGGCGGTCTGAAATGAGAAAATCCATTCGTATCTCTGTCTGGCGACAGAATGTCTGCCTTTACCGCGTTGCGAGTACAGGCTGTTTCCTCAACCGATCCGGTCAATCGACGCGCGGACGGCATGGCCGCTCATATTCCTCTAACAGTGGGAGAAACGGAAGACGGAACAGGGTCGTTTGCATCATGCCCGCAACTTCCGCAGCGAAGAAGATCAGAAAAGGAATCTTAACCGATAGGATCGGCGGTTGTGTCCATATATCCTTCAAGATCTGAATGGATTTTTCAACTGCGCTCTTGTCATCTGAGATCATGTCGCAACAGCAACTTACCAGGATGCGCGTGGCAGCGGTCCGTTCCGTAGCATCTTCGTCCGTCTGCTCTTGTCGTTTCTCCGTGTCCAGTCCGACCTTCGCGGCGCCAATCCAAATGCCGAGGCTGATGCGAAACGCATGCGCGAACAGCCAACCATAGTTGTCGTCGGCAAGACCCTGCCTACTTAACAAGTATTGCATCCAGTCATAGGCGATCTGGAAATGCACCTGACGCGCATACCCCGATTTGGGTACATGGGGAAACTGGCCCCCTTCTTGCGAGAGATATTTCTCTCCCACATTCCAGAACTCTACCTTGTCCTGCAATCTCGCACGGTTTGTATCCAATATCCATTCAAGATGCCATTCAGGTAGCCAGATCAATGCGCCCTTGCTTCTCAAATTCGACAGCGCCATCATCGCATGCTTTTCATAACGCACGACAGGATCTTTGTTCAGCAGTTCCACGAATAAGTTCCATTGCAGGAATTCCAGTCTTTGCTTCCGTGCGCGCCCGTTATGTTGCTCACAGTATTCCGGCGTGAAGTCCGGCACCCGCCGCTCACATTTGACATCTTCGTCGAACAGGAAAGATGTTGCGTGGCGTAGTGCAAGACCGTGTGCGGACTGCACCAAGGCAACCGGCTCGAAACAGACCGGGCAGCAAATCTGGAGCAATTCGCAGTCTGCCTGTTCCAGAACATTCGCGTCCACATATTCGTCGATGAGTAGGCTGTATCCAATCTTCATGACGGCGCAACATCCTTGCTCCTACCTTAGGATGCTCCAGAAATCTCCTCAAGCGCGCCAGTTTTCTGAGGTATGCCTGAAAAGCTTGAACCGGCCTGAAATGGAATTGGACGCCGTGCCGGGACAGACCTAACTTTGGCGCATGGAAGCGAAGATCGATTTGCGGCACATGAGGTCGTTTCTGGCAATCGCCGAGGAGCGGAACTTCAGCCGTGCTGCCCTCCTCTCCCATATCTCGCAGTCGGCTTTATCCAAGCAGATCAAAGCAGTCGAAACATAACTCGGAACCAGGGTGTTTGATTGGCAAACAAGACAAGTGGTTTTGACGAAAGCGGGCAGGGTTTTCAGACGTGAAGCGATACGAGCGCTGGAGCACAGTCACCGGGCTGTTTCTCTCGTGCGGGCCATCGTCAAAGCGGAAGAGGAGCCGATTGACATCGGCATTTCCATGCTCACAGATCGGTCCCGCCTGCATTGTCTTGTTGAGAAGGCTGGAAAATCCGTTGCCGGTGAGTTCCGCTATGAAGGATAGCCCATCGAATCTTTGTGAGGCCTCGATACAGAAGGAAAGAAGGAAGAGTCGTATACATTGGGACATTTCCGCACACGATCTTTCCGGCACTCCGTTAGCCTTCTCGTAACTCAAAGGTTGCCGGTTCAAATTCAGCCTGAGCGATCGCCAGGCGAATCTAGTAACTGCACTCGCTGATTTGATTCACTGCAACGCCGAATTCATCAGCGGCCTTCAGGTAGATGTCATCGATATCCACAACGACAATCTTGCCAGTATGGTTGATGGCAACCGCAACACCCGTAAGGTAGCTGCGCGAGATCGAACCACTCTGCGACCTCTCGATCGTTACCGGGCGGATCGACACGTAAATCCCGCGCGGATTTGTATTGCCCGAGAGGAAATTCGTACCGCCCAGGGTGTAGTACACTTCGATCTCCGCCATAGAGCCTTCTTCCAAGGGTCGAAAGACCCAGTGATTGCATTCCCGTTTGAGATATTGCACATCTCCTCCAAAGTACGGATGGTTGGCCGGATCTGATCTGAGATCCGGCGGATGGGTAAGGTATTGCTGGTGCCGGACAGCCCCATGCGCCAAAAGCGATCGTGGAGGCAGTGCATTGCAGGAGATCAAGGTGCAGAGCAGATCGATGTGGCCTGGGTTGTCGTTCTGGTCATAGCTCTCTCTTTGTGCTACCGGAGAGTAGGAGGAGGGAGGAGCTTTCCCTTGCGGTCAAAACGCATCGATGTAGAAAGTGAGAGAACCGTCGTCGTTGAGACTGCTGCGCCACCTCGCAGCAAGAGATCTCATGCTCGAGCAAACGGAACGGACCGCGGAAACGCCTTCGCCTCGGAGTTCACGGACCACAATCGATCGAAACCTGTAGGCCTCGATCGTATCCAGGAACCTGGTTCCAGCTTCAATCCACACCGTTATGTTGTCGCCGTATGTCGTCTGCTCGACTCTGCCGCAACCTCCAAAGTCAGCAATCAATTGAAGCAGGCCAGCCATGTTGTCCACGAAACAACTGGAAGCTTCTCCCCATTTCTCCTGTACTGGTCGAAAATTCAATGCCATCGCACTCCTCGCTTACGTTCTTCTGGAAACGCCTAACTCACAAATGGTTGGTTTGGCCGCGGTAGAGCGCTGAAGAAATCCTCAGCGCTCCATCGCGGTCGATCAAGCTCCTGGCCCGGTGAAGTCGACTGCGCTCAACGAACACCCGCAGAAGACAAACTCCCCCAGCCATGCCTTGGCACATCCCAGGCTTTCACTGGAGCGGCCAGCGGATTAAGCGTCTTCCGATCCCTGCTTGAATTTCAGAGAGCTGTATTCATCCGCCGTATCGAGGTCGAGGCGCGGCCCAAGATAGATTGGCTGGTACAGCGATCCGTTGGGATACGCGTAGAGATAACGGACTTCTACGAGAGAGCCGGATTTCGGAATATTAAAGTTCGGCGGAATGGTGACGTTGCCGACAAACTGCAGGACACCCTGGTGTGCTATTGCCAGTTGAATGCTTCGCTTGTCGTTTACAGCGAGGACGGCGCAGGTTGCTGTCCGGGTGAACTTGTACTTCAACTGAGCGCCTCCAGAGGCCGGCCGACCGGGAACGTAGGGTGCCCCGATTCTCTTGAACACGACGCCTTCCGCCTTCTCCTGCAGGAGCCGCTCGTAGACTTCGTGTTTCACCCAGGGTTTGGTAGCCACGGGAATCAATTGGAGGAACGCGTTGCCGTCGCCGCTTCCGCAGAGTGCTTGAAGCCGGAGGTACCGCTCCTCGAAGCCTT
>JAJYGR010000126.1 GCA_021790655.1 Acidobacteriota bacterium
CAAGCGGCGTATGGCGCCGCGCGTCCCCACTTCAACCTCAATGGTGCGTAGCTCTGTGCCCGATTCAGGAAATACCCAAAGCAGTGAGACATCGTTGACGCGGACAACTTTGCGCCCGTGTACGTCGATGATTTGCTGGTCCATCAGATCTCGGTCCAGCAGTAAAAGCGGCTCCGCCATGTTGAAAGATCGCGGATGTGCATCTCCACGCAATCGCAACTCTCCGCTCGGCGTCTGTTCCAGGCCAGCGGGGGAGACCGCCTGCAATGCATTTTTGGGTCCCCAGATCATTTCTGTGACCTGCGCCGCTCGTACGCCCGGTGTAACGGCAAGTTCTCGCAGTCGCCCCAGGGTGTGTCCGGCTGCATCGACCACAGGCGTTCCCAGCAACAGAGAAAGATGGACTAGGTGCGGAGTGGTGAGGTCCTTCCATTCTTTAGGGTCCCTCAGTTCCCCGTGCTTCTTCCGTTCTTTCTGATCATTGGACTGCATGGCTTTCACTCTCTCTTGGTTCGCGAGGGCTTGCTCTGACAGTCTACTCAAACTGCGAGAAAAGCTATCCTCAGTTGCCGCCGGAAATGCATTTTTTTCTCTGGCTTGGCTGTAACACAGGTAAAACGCAGCCCGGAAATGCTTTCGCGACATTCCATATAGGATTCCTCAAGGCCCGTGGAAGAACTGGGAATCCCGGCCTTCCAACGACCCGGGCAAAACGCAGCCCTTGACACATGACCAAATTTGCAAGCAAACTGCCCGTGTGGAGAGTTTCCGCTGGATGCACGCCAGTAACGACGCAATCGAAGACCCTCAGAGGACAAATCAAGCGATACGGGGTGTGTGGTGGATTCCATGGTAAGTCGATTTAGTTACACTTTGGACTCATCGCTCGACAGCGTGAACAAAGTGGAAGAAGCAGCGGAACAACTGGCCCAGAAGTCAGGGTTGGATGAAGACCGCATCTTTCAGATCACGATGGCCGTGCGAGAAGCCGCTGTGAATGCTGTACTGCATGGCAATGCCTACGATCCCCAAAAAAAGATAGTTGCTTCGTTTGAAAACACCGGATCCTCGTTGATTATCCGCATCAGCGACCAGGGAAAGGGCCTGGATCCAACCACGCTTCCTGACCCTCTGGCGCCGGAGAACCTGCTGAACGGCTCGGGAAGAGGAATTTTCCTCATCCGTTCGTTTATGGACGAGGTACACTTCAAACTATTGCATCCAGGCACCGAATTGACCTTGATCAAGCATTTGGATTCCAATCAGAACAGAGCGTAAGGAGGATTTCCCGTGAGCATGAAGATCAGTAACCGCCAAGTGGATGGAGTGACCATTCTCGATTTAAGCGGTCGCATTACCCTCGGCGAAGGCAGCGTGCAACTGCGCGATGCAGTTCGTGACCTATTGAGCAAGGGATCGAAATACATCCTGCTCAACCTGGCAGACGTCAACTATATCGACAGTTCGGGCATCGGTGAACTAGTCAGCGCGTTTACCACTGTCCGCAATCAGGGCGGAGAGCTTAAACTTCTGAAGCTGACAAAAAAAGTCCATGATCTCTTGCAGATCACAAAGCTTTACACTGTGTTCGATATTAAGGACGATGAAGCGGAAGCCATCGGTTCTTTTACCCGCTCGTAAATTTTTCCGTTACCAGCAACAAAAAGCTGCCCACACGGGGCAGCTTTTTTATTGGGAAGCCTTCCTCGTTTACTTGCTGGCCCCGGAAAAGTCCACCTTTGGCACCTGCTGCGAGGCAGCATTGCCCTCGAAGTAATCATTGTTCCGATGGTAGCCCGCGATGCCAGCCCAGATACTGTTCGGGAACAACCCTATAAAAGTGTTGTAGTCCTGTAACGCCTGGTTATAGCGACGGCGCTCAACGGCAATGCGATTTTCCGTTCCGGCCAGTTCATCCTGCAATTGCAGGAAATTCTGATTGGACCGAAGTTGGGGATATGCCTCGGAAATCATTAGCAAGTGGCCGAGCGCGTTGTCCAATTGCCCATTGGCGGCGATTTTCGATTTTGGATCGTGAGCGCCCAGCAACGCAGCGCGAGCGTTGGCTATGTCGCTAAAGACGGTGGTTTCGTGCGCCGCAAATCCTTGCACCGTGGCCACAAGATTGGGAATCAAGTCGGCCCGGCGCTGCATGACCACTTCGACCTGCGACCAGGTTTGCTTCACCTGTTCGTTCTTCGCGACCATTTGATTACGGGCGGAAATGTAGCAGCCAAACACCAATACTCCCACACCACCCAGCACCAGAAGCACTACTAATACAATCAATCCGGTTCGTTTCATCGTTATCGTTCTCCTCAATCTTTCATTCGCCTGCAAATCTATCGAAAGTTGCTGCATGACTTTGCGACACTACCAACTGCCGGAAGCTCCACCGCCGCCAGAAGATCCCCCGCCAAATCCACCAAATCCACCACCACCGCCACCGCCAAATCCGTCGCCGCCGCGACCACCTCCGCCACCCATCATGTTCCCCAGAATGGCTCCCAGCAAAAAGCCTGCCCAGCCATTCGGTCCGGAGCGTATCAGCGACAGGAAAACAAAGATGGCGAAGATCGCCAAAAGTATGTCTCGGCCAGCCTGTAGTGGACGCCCCTGAGGTTGCGGTGAATATTCCTGAACTTGCGTGTGGAGGGTTACGCCTGCATCCTGCGCGATCACCTGAGACACATCCTGCACGCCGAGTGTCACAGCTCCGTCATAGTTGCCCTGGCGCAGGTACGGGACCATCTCTCGGCCAATCGTGCCGACTTTGCCGTCGGGCAGAATTCCTTCCAATCCGTAACCCACTTCAAAGCGGTATTTGTGGTCGTCGGTAGCGACCAGCAAGAGCAGGCCGCGGTCGGATGACTTGGGTCCGACCTTCCATTTCTCTTCCAGGCGGACAGCGAAGTCGTCGATTGTGTCGTCGCCCGTTGTATGGATGGTTACGACAGCGATTTGAGCATGTGCCTGGTGGTCGACTTCCAAACAAAGTGTTTCGAGCTGACTACGCGTATCCGGCGAAAGCACTCCGGCAAAGTCATTCACATAGCCAGTGGGTTGAAGATCTCGAACACGCTCCGCGCGCACTCTACGCGTATCCGGCGAAAGCACTCCGGCAAAGTCATTCACATAGCCAGTGGGTTGAAGATCTCGAACACGCTCCGCGCGCACTGTCCGGGCCATCAGCACCGGGACTGCGATTACCGCGAAGCACAGCGTTAGCAGCACATTGGACCAGTGCTTTGCTGTAAAAACCGGGCCACGCTGGTTTATCGAATCCGGAGAACCCAAGGATGCCATGCTGCCAATGATTGTACGTCTTGCCGAGCGGTTTTCGCTGTATACGCTTCAGAGTGTCCAACGCAGAGGAGCATGGTGAAGCCCTTCATGCAAGCAAGCGATTTATTCGAGTTTAAAACTCTCACTCTGCGCCACCTGCCGCAACTGCTGCTCGCGATTGTCCGCAAGAGTCCGGATCTGCGCCATCAGAGCGCGCAAATCGGGGGAATTTACCGCCGTGGACGAATCGCTCAGGATTTTCTGATCGTTCTTGACATACCCGTCCATCTGGCTCAAATACATCTGATCGAACTGCGTGCCAGTCATCTTTTTCATCGATTTGATGGCCTTATGGGCCTGACTGGAAAGACGGCCGCCTGCTGGAAAACTGCCGTTGGACAACGCCCCGGTCATCGCCCCATCCATCCGGTGGTTGTCCATAATCGTTTGTTGCGCCATTTTCTTAATGTCCTGATTGCTGCTATTTTTTAGCGCCAGTTGTCCATAATCGTTTGTTGCGCCATTTTCTTAATGTCCTGATTGCTGCTATTTTTTAGCGCCAGTTTACTGAATTCCGTCTCCGCCATGCTGTCGCTTTTCATCCTGTTGAGAAAGTTCTGCTCGA
>JAJYGR010000012.1 GCA_021790655.1 Acidobacteriota bacterium
TGGTGGGCAGCGGCGACCGCAGCGAAAAAATCCGCACGTATAATTTTCCACAGAACCGGCTGACCGATCATCGCATCGGATTGACCATCCATCAATTGTCCGAAGTGATGGAAGGCAAGTTGCAGCCCATCGTGGATGCGTTGATTGCGCACGACCAGGCCGAGCGTTTGAAGGCCGATTCGGTCGCCTCATGAGAGGCGCGGCATGAGAGGCATCTTCGATCACTCGATGAGCGTTGGGGACGCCATCGAATGGGGGGAATCCTTTTTAGACCGATCGGACGAGCTTGCAGCGCGCAGCCGCGCCGATGCTACGCTGCTGCTGCGGCATGTGCTGAACATCCCTCAAGCGGAAATTTACGCCTATCGAGAGCGGCAACTCTCCCTTTTAGAATTGAGAACATTTCAGTCGCTGATCGATGAGCGAGTGAAAGGCAAACCCATTCAGTACATCACCGGAGAGCAGGAATTTTTCGGTCTGCCGTTTCGCGTCACGCCGGACGTGCTGATTCCGCGACCGGAGACGGAGCATCTTGTCGAGGCGGCGATTGCGCGGTTGCAGAATCATTCAGCCCCACGCATTGTGGATGTCGGCACTGGTTCCGGATGCATCGCAGTCGCGCTGGCGCACGCCATGCCGCACAGCGAAATCGTTGCGCTCGACATCAGCGAGGCTGCACTGGTCGTGGCGTGGCAGAACGCTCGGCAGAATGGCGTGGCTGAGCGCATTGAATTTTTAGAGTCCGATTTGCTGGCCGCAGTTGTCCGCGAACGCTTCGACGCCGTGGTGTCGAATCCGCCGTATGTCGCGCTGTCCGAACGCGCGTCGCTGGCTAGGGAAGTCCGCGAGTACGAGCCTGCGCTGGCCCTGTTCGCGGGAGCGACTGGATTGGAAATTTATCAGCGCCTGATTGTCGAGGCGAACGAGTTGCTTGCTTCCGGTGGATGGCTGCTGATGGAGATTGGCCACGGCCAGAAAAGCGCCATTGAAAAGCTGCTCCAGGGTTGGGATGGTATGGAATTCATCCCGGATTTGCAAAGTATTCCACGCGTAGCGGTCGCTCGCAAGGTGTGATGGTTTTCATCCCACCCTTTGCGCCAGAATCGGTGCGAGGATGGGGCACCCGGCGTTTGCCTCGGTAAATGAACTATTTCGCCAATTCTGACCTATCGTTTCCTGCGTCCACGCGTCACAATGGAGAAATGCGGCGTCGCTCTGTGCCTTCGCTCGTCATTGCGTGTCTTCTCTTCATCCTGCTCTTTTCCCAGCCGCGCAGGCTCTTCTCGCAGATGGGGTACAAGGGGCAGGACCTTGGACGCATAGGTCAATGGCTTGCTTTATATCATCTGGAACTCTACCGGCTGGAGATTCCCAACTATGCTTCGCCCTATTCGGTGCTATTGACCAGCGGTCGGCATGGCTGGCGGATCGTGGTGTTCCTCCGCGATGGCGGCGTGGCGAATGTGGACTGGGACTCAGGTTTTCTGCCGCGCACCTTCCAATACGCAAGCACGGATGCGCTGGTCCTGGTCCCCTAGGTTGGGAAGAACTTTGGCGTGACCTTCAGCGGTTGCGCGATGCAGGATTGCGCTAAAAATTACAGTGCGCTCTTGTATCTGCCGTGGAGCCACCAGTTCTTCGAGAAAACAATCTCCAGCAAGGCTGTCACATGTTCGCAGACATTGCTCGATCCGCAGAACGCAGCGGCGCTCCTCGCCATCGACGCTGTGCTGCGGCGTCAGCAGGCAGCGATTCCGGAGTACAGCCCTCCGGTATGCCCTGGCGGGCCATAGCCTGTCCGTGTGCGTGTTTTCCCACACTTTGCGATAGAGCCGCAAAGGATGGGGCACCCGGTTGTTCTGTTCCAATACCCCAATATTTACGCCGAAAGGTTGCGCGATTGGCCGCCTTCTTTTAGCGTCAAGACTATGACAAGTAAGGAGTCCGATAAGTCGGACAACGGAGTTGTACTTTCACTCGCAGGTAAAGTCGCGTTGATTACTGGCGGGTCGCGGGGCATTGGAGCAGCCACGGTACGTCTGTTTATACAGGCGGGCGCAAAGGTTGTGTTTAATTACCGGATTGCGCGGAAGGAAGCGGAGCAGTTGGCGCTGGAATGCGGCGGTGCGGAGCACTGCATTGCCGTGCATCGCGAATTGAGCGCTCCGGCGCATGGCCGGGCGCTCGTAGACGATGCCGTACGCGCCTTCGGCAGACTGGACTGTCTGGTGGCGAACCATGGGATATGGCCTTCGCATGACGCACCGATCGAGTCGATGGCCGATGCGCAGTGGCACCAGACAATGCACATCAACCTCGACAGCGTCTTCGGGATCGTGCAGGCAGCGGTGGCGCAGATCAAGAAGCAGGGTCGCCCGGCGCAGGGAGCGGCTGCGGGCCACATCGTGCTGATCAGCTCGACCGCAGGCCAGCGCGGAGAGGCGATGCATGCCGACTACGCGGCCTCGAAGGGCGCGATCATCAGCTTTACGAAGAGTCTTTCGAGCGAGTTGATTCGTGAGGGCATTTACGTCAACTGCGTCGCGCCGGGTTGGGTGGACACGGACATGTCGGCGGCAACGCTTCGCGACCCCAAAAGGCGAGACCAGGTTTTTTCTGTGATTCCCGCAGGACGCGCCGCGACAACCAGGGAGATTGCCGGGCCGGTCTTATTTCTGTGCACGCCGTTCGCGGGTTTCATCAGCGGAGAGGTCTTCAATGTCAATGGTGGCGCGGTGCTGGTGGGGTAGCTCGTCTGCCAGCGCGCGAGTGGTCTTTGCAGCGTCTCTGGTAGTGCTGTTACTTGGCCCCGCTGTTTGTACCGCGCACGCAGCCAACACCATCGATTCTGCCAGTCAAAAGAAGGCCCAACAGATACTGGCAGCGACCATCCAGGCGCTGGGCGGACAGGCGTGGCTCAGTCTGCGCACAATGCGTAGTAAGGGAAAGACCGCAGCATTCTTTCAGGGAAATCCGACGGGCGTCGTAGCCGTAACAACCGAAACCACAGCATTGCCGGACAAGCAACGGATCGACTTCGCGCCCAAGGGCCGCGTGGTGCAAATCTACACGGCGCATCAGGGGTGGGAGATCACTTATAAAGGCAAGAAGGATCTCACCCCGCGGCAGTTGGAAACCTATCGGCGCTGGCGCGACCATTCGCTGGGCGCTGCGCTGCGCCAGTGGTATGCGGACCCCGCCACAATTTTGATCGACGATGGCCAGACTCTTGTGGAGAGACGCCTGGCGGACAAAGTGACACTCATCAATCGGAACAACGATGCCATCACTCTTGAAGTGGATACCGAGACGCATCTCCCGCGCCGGCTCAGTTTTACATGGCGGGATCCAAAGTTCCACGATAAAAATCTGGATGCCGTAGAGTACGACAATTATCAACTCGTAGATGGTATCGCCACACCGTTTACAGTGACTCGGACACACAATGGCGAGATGGTCCGGCAGCGTTACGTCTTACGCCTGGACTACAACATAGCGTTGCGGAAGGGCCTGTTCAATCCGGACCTGGCTGCGGAACATCTGCGCTAGAAGCCACCAGTCGTTTTATAATCGGCTGGACACCTATGGAAAACGTTGAAACGGAAAATATCGTGGCGCAGGGACTGCAGGCGCCTTTTGACATTGTCGAAATCATGCGCCTGCTGCCGCATCGCTATCCCTTTTTAATGGTCGACCGCGTGGTGGAAGCGGTGCCGAAGCTGCGCCTGGTGGCGACCAAGAATGTTTCCATCAACGAGCCGTGTTTCCAGGGACATTTCCCCGGCTTTCCCATCATGCCCGCCGTGCTGCTGCTGGAAGCGCTGGCGCAGGCCGGCTGCATTCTGGTCATGATGGAGGCCGCGGACCCCACAGAGAAACTCCTGGTTTTTACCGGCGTGG
>JAJYGR010000153.1 GCA_021790655.1 Acidobacteriota bacterium
CACGCCGACCGTAGGACGCACGCACGGCATCCACGCAGAACCCACAACGTTCGGACTGAAGCTGCTCAACTGGTACGCCGAAATGCAGCGCAACCTGAAGCGTTTCGACATGGCGGCGGAGGACATGCGGGTCGGCAAAATTTCCGGCGCGGTCGGCACCTTCGGTCATCTCAAGCCGGAACATGAAGCGCGCATCTGCGAGCGGCTCGGTCTCGCACCTGCTCCCGTTGCAACGCAAGTCATTCAGCGGGACCGCCATGCGTTTTACATCGGCGCGCTCGCGCTGGTGACGGCGACGCTCGACAAAATCGCTGTCGAAATCCGTCACCTGCAACGCACGGAACTGCGCGAGGCGGAGGAGTACTTCTCCGAGAAGCAAAAAGGTTCCTCCGCCATGCCGCACAAGCGCAACCCCATTACCAGCGAGCAAATCAGCGGCCTGGCGCGCGTGGTGCGCGCCAACCAGCAGGCGGCGCTCGAGAATGTCGCGCTGTGGCATGAACGCGATATTTCCCACTCCTCCGTGGAACGCGTCATTCTGCCGGACTCGACAATTCTGACAGACTATCTGCTGGAAAAAACGACAGCGCTGATCGACAAGCTGGTCGTCCACCCGCAGCGCATGTTGCGCAACCTGGAATTGACCGGGGGCCTGATTTTTTCTGGCCAGCTCTTGCTCGAACTCGCCGAAGCCGGAATGTCGCGCGAGGATGCGTACAGGCTGGTGCAGTCGCACGCAATGCGCGCCTGGCAGCAGGACCTGAATTTTCGCGAAGAGGTCAGCAACGATCCAGAGATCACAAAGTTGTTGACGCCGGAAAAACTGGCGCATGCCTTCGATCTGAATCGCCAGCTTACCAATGTGGATACGATCTTTGCCAGAGTGTTGGACGGACGCGATTGAGAGAGCGGGGAAACTCGATGCCTTCCGGAAAAATCCTGATCGTAGCCTTGACAGGCGCGAGCGGCGCTGTGTTGACACGTGAATTGCTGCATCTGCTCGAACAGGATGACAGGGTCGAACGGGTACATTTCATCCCGTCGGATAATTCATTGCGCGTACTGGCGGAAGAACTGCAAATCAGCGGACGCAATAGTTTGCTGTCGAAACTGCTCGGACAAGAGAGCACCAAGATTACGCAGCACGCGTCTGGCGATATCGGAGCATCGGTCGCCAGCGGCAGCTACCCAACAGATGGCATGATCGTTCTTCCGTGCAGCATGGGAACGCTGGGCGCAATCGCCAACGGGCTGGCGGACAACCTAATCGCACGCGGCGCGGATGTCTGCCTGAAGGAGCGCCGTCCGCTGATTCTATGCGTGCGAGAAACTCCCTTCAACAAAATCCATTTGCGTAATATGCAACTGGCCGCCGATGCTGGCGCGACCATTTTTCCTGTCATCCCGACCTTTTACGATCATCCCGCAGACGCGCTGGAGATGGTGCGACAGTATGTTTACCGCGTGCTGGCCCATGTCGGCCTGCCGCAGAAATCCGCCTATCAGTGGCGTGGAAAAGCGTAGAACAGTTTACCTATGAGGGTTTCGCGCCGCTGCGAAGGGCGGCCAGCGACAACTCTCAGTAGTGGTACGTCCCGCCCGCCATCGCTGGCTCACTGCGCAGAAAGTCCAGCACATGGGGGACGACCCGGTCAGCGCACGTGGCAGGAGCAAGATGGCCGCATCCCTGGTACAACTCCAGCACGGACTGCGGCATGGCCTGATGCATTTGCTCGCCGGAAGTTGGCGGAATCAATTCATCCTGCGCGCCCCATACAATCAGCACCGGCACATGGATATTTTGCAGCTTTCCATCGAGAAGGTCCTGCCCGGTCAACATTGTCTGCACTGCGCGATGGATCACCGGGGAGTTTTGCTTCATCCGACGCAGAACATCGCGCTCAACAAATGCAGGGAGAACGTCTGGATGCGGCGTCAGCAGCGTCATAAGCTGCGATAGTTGTTCCGGAGTTTTCGGCTCGAAGACCTGCGCCCCAAAGTGGGCCTGAAAGATCAGACCCGCACTGTCCATGACAACCACGCGATTGACATGAGCCGGATGCTGCAACGCATACAGCAACGTGATCCAGCCACCCATCGACCACCCAGCCACATCTGTTCGTTGTGCATGCAATGCATTCAGAAAGCCCCGCACCATATCTGACTGCTCTTGCATGCTGTACGCAATGTTCGGGCGACTGGTGCGACCGCAACCTAGCAGGTCGATGGCATAGACGCGAAAACCCTGCTTCACATAGGCGGGCATCTCAGGCGTCCAATCTTCCGCGCGCCCACCCAGCCCATGGATCAATAGCAATGGCTTCCCTTTACCGCCAACAAAATAATGCACGCGATAGGGCCCCACCTGCACGTAGCGACTGTCGATGCCTGCCATGCGCAGCCTAAGATGGATTCCCGCATCCGCTACCGTCATAGGCCGCTCGTAGATCACTCCCGCAGCGATCGCCAAAAACAGCAGACATACCCACGCGAGGCCCATCCATGCACTGCGCGTGGCCTTGCGCGAGCTGGCATTTCGACGGGGCTGCTCGCGGGGAACTGTATTCGTAGAGGCCATAATTTCTCCTGATTGTACCTTTCACATGCCAGTCTCGATCGCATACTGGAGCTGTCGGGGCCAGACGTTCTTTCCCATCAACTAACGTTTCTATTCGCTCTGCGGGCTTTCCTTGTCCCGCGCGATTGACTGTCTTGCTGGACTCGGCCCATTTCGACGATGCGCAACGTTTCTGCTGAAAGGCGAAACTCGCTCGATTCCTGAAGTTCTTCGATCTTCGCCCAAGTGGCGTCAGAGGCATCGCTCGCAGGCCGTAATTTGCCCGGCAAAACCGTGCAGAGAAACTCCACCAGTACATAGTGATATTGCACCCTGCCGGTGGAATCGCGATGGATTTTTTCCACCGTATCGAGCACGGCCAACGGCTCGGCCATCAGTCCCGTTTCCTCACCGATTTCACGGACGATGGCTTTCCGCAGCGTTTCGCCCAATTCGACCACGCCTCCTGGCAAAGACCACTCCCCGGCAAGCGGCGCATGCGTCCGGCGAACGAGCAGAACACAAGCATCTTTCAGCACCACCGCGCCTACCGCCAGTCGTGGCGCCGATGGATATTCGCGTTGTGGACCTGCGGCAAACTGTTCCAAGCTGCACATCCAAGTCTGGCAATCTGCCAAGTCGATGGAACAATAGAAAACGGCGCAGCATATCGCTGCGCCGCGCAACTCTGTTTCCTTCATCTACAAGCGAAGCCGCTTTCCATACTCTTCGGCGAAAACCACGCGCGACATTTCGAATCTGCCTCCGTTGTGCTTATCGTTTCCTTTCAAATGTCCAATTCCAAGCAGCGCCACTACATGATAACTAAGTGGCAACTGCAAAACATCTCGCACCTTCTCCTGCTCAAAGCCCTCCATCGGAGCAGTATCGTATCCCAGCGCCTCCGCCATCAGCATCATGTGGGTAAATGCAATCATCACATGGCGATTGAGCCACATTGGCATGTTGGGATGGGTGGAAAGATAATTCGGAATGGTTTCCTTGGCCTGTGCCGCATAGTTCTCCGACATCCCGCCCTCGCGGCCCAGGCGCAGCATCTCTTCCAGATCGCCATTGCGCCAGCCATCGGCGTCCCCACATGCAACGATCATCACAGATGCTTCTTCCACCTTGGCCTGATTGAAACTTGCGCCTCGCAGGCGTTTTTTCTGTTCGGGATTGCGGACCACGATAAACCGCCAGGGCTGCATGTTGTAGCCGCTGGGAGCGCTAAGTCCCGCCTCGAGAATCTTCTTCAAATCTTCATCTGGAATTGCAGCGCCATCGAAACTGGGCGTCGCGCGGCGCTGA
>JAJYGR010000210.1 GCA_021790655.1 Acidobacteriota bacterium
ATCGACTCAGCGGGTTCGAGACGGGAAAATATCCCCAATCGATTGCTGATGCCTACGTTGTCTCCATCTGCGGAATAGACCTGTTTTTCTCCGGGCAATTCCTGGTCTCCTCCGACCAGCGTAACGGCCCGGGAAGGGTCCATGTCTGGGGAATCCGTGGGCCTTGTTGCAGCGGATGCTTCCAGGACGTTTGCCATTGCGCGTATCGAGGCGCGAAAGGGAACGGTTTCTTGTTTGTCTTCAATTTTGTCAAACTGGATCTCCAACATGGAGGGTTCATCCTGGCTTACAAACGCATTCGCCTGGACAATGTGGCCGATAACTTTGGAGCCTTTGGGAATGCTTTGCGTAGGCCCGTAAAGGACGACCTGTAGGGTCTTGGCTGCGACCTGATCGCCCGGTCTGACTTTTCCTGCATTGATGGTATGGGTGAAAACTATGGGAATGGCCGTACCATTGGGCAGTGGCTGTGGGCTGGAAATGCCGACGGCCCGTGGGGAGCTTGCCAAAAACAGCAAGAAAGGCATCAGCCATAGCAAACTCGTGTTCCGTGTGTTTTGCATAATAAATTTGACGCGATTATCTGTAGTTTTGCTGACAGTATCTCTTTCAAGTGTAGAACACAGCGGGAATCCATGAATGGTCGCCAAGATTTTTTATCGTTTACATCAAAAGCCCAACAATCGCGGCGGACATTAAATTTGCCATAGTGCCTGCAAGCAGCGCGCGCAGGCCGAGTCGGGCCAGGTCATTGCGCCGATTCGGGGCCAGCGCGCCGATGCCGCCGATTTGAATGCCGATGGAGCTGATATTGGCGAAGCCGCAAAGCGCGAACGTTGCAATGGTGAAGGAGCGCGGATCGAGCACGGCTTTCTGCGTGCCAAGCACCGAGTAGGCCACCAGCTCATTGATGACCATGCGCGTGCCCAGCAGGTTGCCAACCAGCGCAGCGGAATGCCAGGGGATTCCGATCAGCCACGCCACAGGCGCGAACAGAAAACCGAAGATCACGTTGAGGCTGGAGGGAAAAGGAACGTGATGCAGACCAAGCCAGTTGTGCAGACCTCCAAATACGCCGTTCACCATTGCGATCAGCGCCAGAAATGAGATCAGCATGATGCCGACATTAAATGCCAGCCGCCCTCCGTCCATGGTCCCTCGCGCAACGGCGCCGAAAAGATTTTCATCTTTATGCTCTTCATCGGGTGGCATGTGGACACGACCCGCGGTTGCAGGCACTTGCGTTTCCGGCACTAGCATCTTGGAGATCAGAATGGTCCCCGGCGCGGTCATGATGACAGCAGCCAGCAGGTGCTGCGCTGAGATTCCATACAAAATATAAGCGGCCATGATGCCGCCGGAAACATGCGCCATACCGCTGGTCATGATCGTCATCAATTCAGAGTTCGTGGCGTCTGGCAGAAAGGGGCGGATGGTCAGCGGCGCTTCCGTCTGGCCCATGAAGACGCTGGCTGCAACGTTCAGGCTTTCCGCACCGCTTAGACGCATTGTTACTTGCATCAGCCTGGCGAAGAAGCGGATCAACAACTGCATTACACCCAGGTAATACAGCAGTGCAAAAAAAGCAGCGATAAAAATGATGGCCGGTAGAGTTTGGAAAGCGAAAATCATGCCCTGCGGCGAGTGCTGCATGCCGAGCGTGCCGAAGACCATCTGGGAGCCAGCGAAGGAGTAGCCGAGCAGCGTGTTGACGCCATTGCCCGCGTGGTCCAGGATCGCCTCACCCACGCTCCAGCGCATGACGAGAAATGCGAAAACAACTTGCAGGCCAAGTCCCCACGCGACAGTCCGCCAGCGGATGGCGCGGCGATTTGTAGAAAAGGCGTATGCGATTGCCAGCATGCATAACAAGCCCAGAATTCCTGTCCATCTGTCCAAGTGAATTGTCTCCCAAAAGTCTAACTGACAAATATTTTGAATTGCTATCAGTTATAGTCGCGCATGGGTCACGGCTGAAATTTTTCTTCGTGTGGACGCTGTTAGACGAACGAGGATGGTCTTGGCTGCTTCAGTATCTCCCGACAGTTCTCGCTGGTTATAATTTTTCCGATCAGTTGTCTGTTTTTAGGCGCTTCGTCTTCAATCGCGATCGCTTTCAATAAAAGTTTTTCGGCTGCGGAGAAGCGACTGACATTGTCGGCGAACAGGGTGCAGAGCGGTTCGCCCGCGCGGACTTCGCTGCCAAGTTTTGCGTGCATTTCCATGCCAGCCAAGGGAGAAACTTTGTCGTCAGCCCTCTCCCGGCCAGCGCCCAGGCGCTGCACGGCCCAGCCTACCTTCTCGCAATCGATGCGCGCTACGTAGCCGCTGCGGGGCGCGCGAAGTTTGGTCCGTATCGCTTTGGACATCAGAGACTCAGGATCGTCGAAGCACTGCGGGTCGCCGCCTTGCGCGCTCACCATGTCGCAGAAGACCTCATACGCATCGCCATTGGCCAGCAGATCGGCAGCAAGCTCCTTACCCGCCTGGACGGTTGCAGCCGCGTCTCCCAGGAATAGCATCCAGGCCGCGAGCGTGATGGAAAGAGTGCGCAGGTCTTCATTCAAGGGGTGGCGTACGTCCCGCAGGAGTGAGACGGCTTCGATGATTTCCACCGCGTTGCCCGACATCAGGCCGAGCGGCTGTTCCATGTCGGTCAACAGGGCAACGGTGCGCGTGCCGGAAGCTTCGCCAGTGGCGACCATCTGCGCGGCCAGGAATTCCACCAGTGCGGGAGACTTGAGGAACGCGCCGGAGCCGGTCTTTACGTCGAGTACAAGGCCATTCAGCCCAGCGGCCAGTTTCTTGCTCATAATGGACGCGCAGATCAACTCCGGACTTTCCACCGTGGCCGTCACATCGCGCAGGCCATACAGTTTGCGGTCGGCTGGCACCAGGGTCTCGCTCTGGCCCACAATACAGCCGCCCACCTGCTCCAGAATGCGGCGCATCCCCTCCAGCTTGAAGCGGGTGCGAAGATTTGGGATCGATTCCAGCTTGTCGAGCGTGCCGCCGGTATGGCCCAAGGCGCGACCGCTGATCATCGGCACCAGCAGGCCAGCAGCTACGGCGATAGGAGCAACAATAAAGGAGGTTTTATCGCCGACGCCGCCGGTCGAATGCTTATCCACGGCAAATTTTCCAAGAGAAGAGGGATCGAATTGCTCACCGGAGCTACGCATTTCCTGCGTCAGAGTTTGCAACTCAGATGTCGTAAGGCCGCGCAGGGTGACGGCCATCAACCAGGCGGAGAGTTGATAGTCGGGAATGGAGCCATTTGCGGCGCCGCCCACCAGCATGGCGATTTCATCCGCGTTCAGCGGCACGGCATCGCGCGTCTTGCGAATGCAGTCCTGAACGTGGATAGAGGATTTACCAGTCATCGTGCATAAAGAAAGTTGCAGTGTGTCTCAATTTGTCATTACGCATGGCTTCCGCAAGCTTAGCCCAGATTCCAGTTCAATTGCTAGTGAACCGGAACCTGGGGCTGTCGCTAGAACGTGTAGCGCGCGGAAAACTGCCAGACACGGGGCGGGTTCAACTGGTCGATCGACTCCAACTGACCAAAAGGGCTGGTGGAGGCTTGCGCGACCGTGTTCGGGATCAGATAGCATGTTTGGTTGGTTGAGGCGCCATCCCCGCAATTGTTGCCTACTGGGTTATATTGGAGCGTCTGTACGCCGGCCTGGGCTTGCACAAAGTAGTTTTGATGGTTGGTCAAATTGAAGACCTGGGCAGTCATGGAAACGTACTGCGTTCCGTGGATAGTGAAGCGGCGCTCGATCCCGGCGTCGGCTTCATCGATCCATGGCCCGTAGAACGAGTTA
>JAJYGR010000104.1 GCA_021790655.1 Acidobacteriota bacterium
GGAGTTTCCCCGCAATGTGCTGGAAGTATTGCGCCAGCCGTTGGAAGATGGCCACGTCACCATTGCGCGTGCGTCGATGTCGCTCAGTTTTCCGGCGAGGTTTATGCTGGCGGCGGCGATGAATCCCTGCCCTTGCGGCTACTTCAACGACAAATCCCGCCAGTGCATGTGTACGCCGCCGATGATCCAGCGCTATGTGGCGAAGGTCTCCGGCCCGCTGCTGGATCGCATCGATATTCATATTGAAGTACCAGCAGTGCAATATAAGGAGTTGCGCGGCGGTTCCGCGGCGGAAGGCTCGGAGCAGATTCGCGACCGCGTGCTGGCGGCGCGGGAACGCCAGGCCAACCGGTTTGCCGGAGCCACGGAGCGCATCTTTTGCAACGCGCAGATGAGCACCCGCCAGATTCGCTCATACTGCGAGCTTTCGTCCGATGCCGAGCGCCTGCTGGAACGGGCGATGCAGCAGCAGGGTTTAAGCGCCCGCGCGCATGACCGCATCCTGAAAGTGGCGCGGACGATTGCCGATCTCGAAGGAGAGACCGATCTTGCGGTGAAACACCTGGCGGAAGCGATCCAATATCGGACGCTGGATCGAACGTATTGGTCGTAGCTCTGCGAGTTAGAATCGCAGCAAGAGTTGGCCCCGCGATGAATTCCAAATTTGCAGCAATAACCCGGATCGCTTTGGGCCTTTGCCTGATCGTCCTCTTCGACAGCGCGAGAGCAGGCACAAAGACGCATTCGTCGATGAATGGGCCTGCAACCAAAGCGCCGGATTCCGCCGTTACCTCCGCTGCCGAGACGCTAGTCTGGTCCGATGAATTCAACGGCAGCCAGGCCCAATCTCCGCCCGATCCTACAAAGTGGACCTACGAGACAGGAGGCGGAGGCTGGGGCAACGGCGAGCTGGAGACTTACTGTGCTTACGGGTCGAACAAATCGCCTTGCGACGCCACTATGCCCAATGTCTATATAGGTTCCGACGGGTACCTGCATATCGTGGGGCGCAAGAACGCGGCGAACAGATACACCTCCGCCCGGATCAAGACCGAGGGATTGGCAAGTTTCCAATATGGCCGCCTGGAAGCGCGCATTCGGATTCCGGCTGGGGAGGGAATGTGGCCAGCCTTCTGGATGCTAGGCGATTCTGTCGAAAATGTTGGCTGGCCGAAGTGCGGCGAGTTCGACATCATGGAAAATATTGGAAAAGAGCCCGCCACTGTTCACGGTTCTATCCACGGACAGGGATTTACGGGAACTATGATGGGATTTCCCTATGTTGACCCTGGCAATACTCCCTTTTCGCAAGGATTTCACAACTATGGACTGATTTGGGCTCCCAGTAGAGTGGAGTACTACGTAGACAGCCCATCGAATATATATGCAACCTTTACTCCAGCGAGCCTTCCAGTTGGGGCAGTCTGGCCTTTCGATAGCGGCAAGTTCTTCTTTATATTGAACTTAGCTATCGGAGGCAAATGGCCCGGCTCTCCCAACCGCGCTACCCGCTTCCCTGCGGAGATGCTGGTGGACTACGTGCGCGTATGGCAGGCGGCACCCTCCTCTGTGGCTGCCAAAAAAGAGTAGGGATTTGCGTTAACAGTACAGAAATCCACAGCCAAATTTTTGTTGACTCGCGATTCTCTAAAGCTTAATGTAAAGAGTGCCAATGTACACAGGTGGTCGTTGTCGCTATGGCAAGCAGTACGCACCACCTGAAAAACCCGTCCAGTCAAGGACTTCCAGCATAGGAAACGCCATCTGGCGTAAGTGTCTCCTGACTAGGACAGTAGTGAATACGCAGAATATTTGACGTAAGTTGCCAGTGCCACGCAAGTGCGAACGCAAGAACTCCTCTTCAGTGAATTGATCTCCACCTATGGATTCCGTGTTATAGATCAATAAAAATACTTTGGCTCCGAAGAGCGTTTTGCGCGTCTAATTGGTTAGAAAACCGTAGGCCCGGATCGACAATGATTTCTTTCGCAATCAAAAAGATTATTTGTCGGCCACTACTAGAAAGAGAAAAAAAAGAGGTACTTCGCTATGCCTCACAACTTATTTTTGGCGCTTTGACCCATGTAAGAAATCGCTACGAACTGTGTCAACTCGCTTCCAAAGCGGCCCGCAAGCTGCACAAGCCCACTACTCGTCTACAGGACACTATGAATGACGTACTAGTTCGCTTCCACAAAGCAAATCCAATGGGCGAAACAAGTCTGCCTGTTGAACAACTCCGCAAGCAGGAACGTCGCGCAGCGTAAGCCGCGCGCCGTTCCCCCCGGCCTGCCTGTTGTTTTATCCAGATCAACTTAAACATCCACAGAATTTGTACACACATCCTTTCTGTAGCGCTTCCCAATTCATTTACCGATAAACATTTACCAGAAAAACCTATGACGATTGCTGAGTTAAAAGAAAAAAACATCACGGAGCTGACGCGCATTGCGCGCTCCCTTGAGATTCCCGGAGCCAGTGGTCTGCGCAAGCAAGACCTGATTTTCAAGATCCTACAGGCCCAAAGCGAAAAAGAAGGCCACATCTTTGCCGAAGGCGTGCTGGAAATTCTGCCCGACGGCTATGGCTTTCTTCGCTCCCCCGATTACAACTACCTTCCCGGTCCAGACGATATTTACGTCTCACCCTCGCAGATTCGCAAGTTCGACCTGAAGACCGGCGACACCATCAGCGGCAACGTGCGTCCGCCGCATGAGGGCGAAAAATATTTCGCCCTGGTCAAGATTGAAGCCATCAATTTTGAGTCTCCGGAAGAGACTCGCAACAAAATTCTTTTCGACAATCTGACGCCACTGTATGCGCAGGAGCGTATCAAGATGGAGACGGTGCGCGAAAGCATCAGCGGCCGAGTCATGGATCTGCTGACGCCAGTCGGTAAGGGCCAGCGCGGCCTCATCGTCGCTCCGCCGCGCACTGGCAAGACCATGCTGTTGCAGTCGATTGCCAACTCCATCACAACGAACCATCCGGAAGTGGTGCTCATCGTTCTGTTGATCGACGAGCGCCCGGAAGAAGTGACGGACATGCAGCGGTCTGTGAAAGGGGAAGTGATCAGTTCCACCTTCGACGAGCCAGCGGTGCGCCATGTGCAGGTTGCGGAGATGGTGATCGAGAAGGCCAAGCGCCTGGTCGAACACAAACGCGACGTCGTGATCCTGCTCGACTCCATCACGCGTCTGGCGCGCGCCTACAACACCATCGTGCCGCCCTCGGGCAAAGTGCTTTCCGGCGGCGTGGACTCGAACGCGCTACAACGTCCGAAGCGCTTCTTTGGCGCGGCCCGCAATATTGAAGAGGGCGGCTCGTTGACCATTATTGCCACCGCCCTGGTCGATACTGGGTCGCGCATGGACGAAGTGATCTTTGAAGAATTCAAAGGCACGGGCAATATGGAAGTGATTCTTGACCGCAAACTGGTCGACAAGCGCGTCTTCCCCGCCATCGACATTCAACGTTCCGGCACGCGCAAAGAAGAATTGCTGATTCCCAAGGACGAGTTGCAGCGCACCTGGCTGGTTCGCAAAGTCCTGAATCCTCTGTCACCCGTCGAAGCCATGGAACTGCTGGTCGATAAGCTCGGCAAGGCCCGCAACAATGCCGAGTTCTTGCAGAACATGAACGCGCTGTAGATGAGCTGAGTAAGAGAGAAGTCATTCTGAATGAAGGTCGCACCGCGACCGCAGTGAAGAATCCAGAAGGTGATCGATTCATCCATGTTGCCATCACCCTCTGGATTCTTTCCAGAGCGCGTCACATCCTAG
>JAJYGR010000355.1:0-5329 GCA_021790655.1 Acidobacteriota bacterium
CTTTTTTTCGCATCCCCAGTGGGGTGCGATTGCCACAAACTTATTGGTCCCTTCATGCGACATGGCGACGAACGGCGATATGCTCTACATCGCAATCGGAATTCTTGGCGCAACCGTCATGCCGCATAATTTGTACCTTCATTCTTCGATTGTGCAGACACGCGACTATCCACGCACGTCGAAAGGCAAGCGCGAGGCGATCTGGCTGGCCAGCCTCGACTCGGCCCTCGCTCTAACCATGGCGCTCTTCGTTAACGCTGCGATTCTTATTGTGTCCGCCGCGGTATTTCATCGCAGCGGACACAATGAGGTGGCGGAGATCGGCGACGCTTATAAATTGCTGACACCCTTGCTGGGCGTTGCAGGAGCCAGCACAATGTTTGCCATCGCATTGCTCGCTTCCGGACAAAACTCTACACTTACCGGAACGCTGGCGGGACAGGTTGTCATGGAGGGATTTCTCCAGTTACGCCTTCCTGCCTGGCAGCGGCGACTGCTGACTCGGTTGCTCGCCATCATTCCAACCGTCATCGTAACGGGAATATGGGGGAGGTCCGGCACAGCAAAGTTGTTGTTACTCAGCCAGGTGATTCTCAGTATGCAGTTGAGCTTCGCCGTCTTTCCACTGATTGCCTTTACCAGCGACCGCAAGAAGATGGGTGAATTTGTGAATCGCCCATGGCTTCGTACACTCGGCTGGGCCGCCGCCATACTTATCGCGATACTCAATGGATGGCTGCTCGTTCAAATATTTCGTGGGCGCTGACCTGCGGTAAGCACTTAGAGCCGCAACTTTGGGGCTACTATTTCAGACGAGATTTCCGTTCTCTTCCAAATGCCTCGGTAAATCTCGCAAGCATGGCAAGCGTTCGACGACTGTCTTTTCCGGTGAGCCGACGGAATGTTTGCCATAAAGACGGCGGCTCCGCTGCCTGGACTTCTTCAGCGCGCTGGCTCTGCGCGTAAGCAGACGACAATGCGTGCAATACGGCTGGATCTATATCTCCAAGCAGGCGGACCATAATAAGCAGATTGCGCATCGCGCGGATGCCCTCCGGAGTATTGGCATATCCGGCGGCGGTGCCGATGAACGCTTCGCCCGCACCTATTGCGCCACGCAGCGCATCCAGTACTCCATGGTCCTGCGCCTCCTGCAATAGTTCATAGGCTGCAAGGACTGCTTCCGCATGTTGCGCTGGAGCGTCTTCAACTTTACGGAGTAATTCTTCCTTCACATCGCGCTGCACTTTGAATTGGATAGGATCCGCCATACTCTCTCCACTTATAGATGAGTGTTTGTAATTTGCACGAGTTTGTCATCCACCGCTGTGCCCGGTATCCGATAATCGCTTCGCTTCCACTTGCGCTCAACTTCCACACCGTTCTGCGGGGTCGGGTGTCCGAAGCGAAAATTGGTCCGCGGCAATGGGCTTTCGCCTTGTTCGGGCAATACAACCATCTGGACGGTCGCCTCTTTATATGCAGGTGTGTGCGTCTGACGATCCGTATCACTCCCTGTCAGGCGATTCACCGGCTCCAGATTAGAATTCAGCGGAAGGTAGATTTGCTTCCCCTGCACGCGGTCTGTAACGAGCACGCGTACTTTGACCTGCCCATATTTCGAACGTAGTTGTACCCATCTTCCCGATGTAATGTTTCTTTCCTGGGCAAGCTCCGGAGAAACTTCAAGAAATTGATGCGGCGTTTCCTGCATGATGCCTTGGGAGCGAAACGTCATGTTACCCGCCTCGAAGTGTTCCAGCAGTCGGCCATTGTTCAAATGAAGATCAAATTCTTCATTCGGAGTTTCGCAAGGTTCAATCCATTCGAGCGGGAACAGTTTTGCTTTTCCATCGGGGAACGGAAATTTCTCGGTGAATAAAAGGGGCTGATCCGATCCGTCCGCAGCAACGGGCCACTGTAGAGATTTATATCCTTCCAAACGCGCATAGTTTACGCCCGCAAACAACGGTGTCAACGAAGCGGCTTCGTCCATCACCTGCGAAGGATGCTCGTACATCCACTTGGACCCAAGGGCGTTGGCAATGTCCTGAATGATGCGCCAATCGGGCCTGCTTTCACCAAGCGGTTCCAGCACCTGGTACAAACGCTGTATCCGGCGTTCTGTGTTTGTAAAGGTGCCTTCCTTTTCAAGACTGGGACTGGCTGGCAGAATTACATCCGCAAAACGAGCGGTCTCACTCATTACGACATCCTGTACAACAAAGAATTCCAACTTCTTGAATCCATCTGCAACATAATTAGTGTTTGCATCGGATGTGATGGTATCTTCACCCTTCAAGTACATCGCTTTCATTTTTCCTTCATGAATGGCGTCTATCATCTCGTGGTTATCCAAGCCTTTGCTGGTGGGGAGCTTCACGTTCCACGCAGCCTCAAAGCGCGCGACCACCTCAGGGTCGTTCACCTTCTGATACCCCGAGAAGACATTTGGCATAGAACCAAAGTCGCTGGCACCCTGCACATTATTGTGGCCACGGAGCGGATAGGCCCCCGCGCCGGGACGCATATAATTCCCAGTCACCAGCAGCAGGTTCGAGATGGCCGTCGATGTGTCGGATCCTCCGCAATGCTGCGTCACTCCCATGGCCCACAGAATGCAGACCCCATCTGCCTTCGCGACTTCATGCGCAACCTGCTGCAACATAGCGACAGAAATACCCGTCACGCGTTCGGCATGTTCCATGGTGAAGGGCGCGAGGCTTGTCCGATATTCCTCGAACCCGTTGACCCAACGTTCGACAAAGTCCATCTTCGCCAGATTGTTATCGAGAATAAATTTTGTAATTGCCGAGAGCCATACCAAGTCTGTGCTGGGGTTGGGGCGAATGAGAATGTCGGCGCGGCGCGCCATTTCGTGCTCGCGCAAATCTGCAACGATCAAGCGCTGCCCGCGCAGCTTATGCGAACTTTTAACTCGCGTTGCCAGTACTGGATGACTCTCCGACGTATTGCTTCCAATGATGAGCACCAAACCAGCGTTTTCGATATCGGTAATGGAACCGGAGTCTCCTCCATAGCCGACGGTGCGGGACAGTCCCATGGTTGCTGGCGTCTGGCAATATCGTGAACAATTGTCAATATTGTTGGTGCCCACCACGGCGCGGGCCAGTTTTTGCATCAAGAAGCTTTCCTCGTTCGTGCATTTCGAGGAGGCAATCAGGCCAATCGCATCGGGTCCGTGGGCATTCTTTATTGCGATGAATTTTTCTGCGATCAAGTGCAGGGCTTCTTCCCAGGTGGCTTCACGGAATGTATCGCCATTGCGAATTAGCGGCTTGGTCAATCGATCTGGCGCGTTGACATAGTCCCAGCCGAACTTCCCTTTCACGCATGTGGAAATGCCATTTGCTGAGCCATCGCCTGGCTCAACCTTCAAGATGTGCCGGTCTTTCGTCCACACATCGAAGGAGCAGCCAACACCGCAATAGGTGCAGACCGTCTTCGTCTTTCGAACACGCTCCTTGCGCATCGTCGCTTCAATTTCGGAAACGGCAAGAATTGGACTGTATCCAATTTCCGGTTCAATTCCCTTCACCACATCGATCATGTTGTTCAGTGTTTTGAGTGCAATTCCAGTAAAAAATCCCGCGCGCCCAATCATCGATTTTTCCATCAATGCGTTGCAGGGGCATACCGTCACGCAGTGACCGCAGGAGACGCAACTGGAACCTGCAATCGTCTCTCCGCCATCCCATAACACGCGTGGATGCGCGGACTCCCAGTTAATGGATAGCGTCTCGTTTACCTGAACGTTCTGACATGCCTCAACACAGCGCCCGCACAATATGCACTGGTCTGGATCGTAGCGGTAGAAGGGATTGCTGTTGTCGATTTCATAGGGCTTCGGCATGTACGGGCGCTGCTGATGCTGAACATCCAGCAGGGCCGTCGTATTGTGCACGGTGCAATTTTCATTATTGTTATCGCATACCGTGCAATACAACATGTGATTGCCAAGAATACGATCGAATGCTTCTCGTTGCGCGACATCCACACGGTCTGCCTCCGTCACGACTAGCATGTCCGCAGCGACTTTCGTTCCGCACGCCCGCACCAGGCTTCCGTTAACTTCCACCATGCAGGTGTCGCACGTTTGGATAGGTCCCAATTGAGGGTGATAACAGACCTGCGGAACCACTCTGCCCACTCGATTCAGCACATCCACCACCATCTCCCCGGTCATGGCAGCCTGCGTTCGCCCATCGATCTGGATGGTACATTCTGCCTGGAGTGGGTCGATGTTGTTTGCCTTTTTGCCGAAAGCTCCGCTCTTCATTGTTGACCGTTTCCCGATTCAGAAATGAATTCACCAAAACTTTTAAGATGCGTATTTTTCGGTCGAAGATACTTCTCACGTGCAGTCTACTCTCGCGTCATTTCGAGGTATAGCCAACAGAAAGATGAAGACAGTTTTCGTTTTTGAATAAATTTTAATAAAGCAACCAGCGCCAGTTAAGAGCGCGAGGGATTGCACAGTTAAACATCGTGCAACTGTAGTACCAAGCGGAGCTTCCTTCAAACTCAAAAAAAACAGCCGGGCTGGTCGCGCGGATGACCTGCATGGCTTTCTGCAATCGCTTGTTATAGAGTGGCTGTGTGCATCAAATGGAGTCGGACTGTCGTTACCCCGTAGCCAAATGTTCAATCCTATGCAATCCATGAAAGCTCTATCCATCGATTTGGGCGGCTCGCATGCAACACTGGCGGTAGTCGAGAACAAGCAAATTCTCAATTCTAAAGAGATTGCTGTGGACTCTCTAGGTGATTTATTACCCCTGTTGCCAGAATTCAAGACGATACTGTTTCAACTGCTGGCAGACATACAAGTTCCCGTAGCATCCTGCATCGGGCTTGCAATGAGCTTTTGCGGCATGATCGATGTGCACACTTCGCGTGTAGTCTCTACCAACCTCAAATTCGAAGATGCTCTTGGACTCGACCTTCCCGGCTGGTGTCAGAGGGAATTTGGAATTCCTTTTGCGCTGGAGAATGATGCGCGCATGGCCCTGCTCGGTGAGTGGTACGCCGGCGCCGCGCAGGGAGCGGAAGATGTCGTGATGATTACCCTCGGGACAGGCGTTGGGGGCGCCGTCCTGGTAGGCGGCAAGCCGCTCCGCACGCGGCACGTACAGGGGGGATGCATTGGGGGGCACATTCCGGTACTGTTTACGGGTCGACGCTGCTCCTGCGGAGCATTTGGATGCATGGAGGCCGAAGCCTCAGGGTGGGCGCTTCCATCGATCGCGAAGGAATGGCCGGGTTTCGAATCCAGCAGGCTTGCCAAAATCGATACCATCGAAGATCG
>JAJYGR010000355.1:5339-17636 GCA_021790655.1 Acidobacteriota bacterium
CTGCGCGACCGCTGCCTGCATATATGGGCATGCGGAACGGTCGGGCTGGTCCACATGTTTGGGCCGGAGCGGGTAATTTTCGGCGGCGGTGTTATGCGCAGCGGTGACGAAATTCTTCCGTATATCCGCGATTACGTCCGGAAGTATTCCTGGACGCCAAATGGGACAGTCTCGATTTTGCCCGCTACGTTAGGAAATGATGCTGCATTGCTGAGCGCCATTCCATTACTCTGCGAAACGGCCAGCCAGTTGAGCTAATGAATGTCCATCCATGTCTGCGCATACGCGTTCAGAGCATTGAGGGTCGTGCGATTGTCCTGTAATGCATTCAGATAAGAAAAAGACCCGGTTACGTGCAGCCACTTCCTAAAAGCGGATGGATTGTGCCTGATATTTCGCGGTCGCTTTGTTTCCTTGATTACGATCGAAGATGCGGATATAGCGATCGTCGCATCTTTTCCTGTTTTAGCTCATCTCATTATTTGTGAACGCTATTCATCCTCAGACCCGTATTGGCCATGTCCACCTTAAGGTCGCCGATCTCGACCGCGCGCTCGCCTTCTACCGTGACGTACTCGGATTTGCGGTCACTCAGCGTATCAGCAATACCGCCGCTTTTCTCTCGGCTGGCGGATACCACCATCACATTGGATTGAATACCTGGGAGAGCTTTGGCGGCCCATCGCCAGCACGCGGTACGACTGGCCTTTATCATCTTGCGATCCTCTATCCCACCCGGGCCGAGCTCGCAGATGCGCTACGGCGTCTGCGGCGGGCCGGGATTCCACTCGATGGAGCTGCCGACCATGGCGTGAGCCATGCACTCTACCTGCGCGATCCCGATAATAACGGTGTCGAACTCTACTGGGACCTCCCTGTCGATCAATGGCCACATACGCCCGCTGGCGACCTGGCAATGGTCACCAAGCCCCTTGATTTACATGTGCTGCTGGCTGAGCCAAACGTACTGGAGACGACTGTCGGCCCGCCCGATCTTGCCTGACATGCTGCGCACAGTCGCAGTATCGAAAAGATGAGTCAAGGCGCCCTATCGCTCTGGCCTGTCAGTTGGTCGCCCCAGGGGCGTTCTCGCTTGGGTAGGCTTGTCGTCCAGAGTCGGCGGCGAGGGCGTACTTTTGCCGGCGAAGAGATGTTTACAGCGCCATTCGATACTTTTCAAGCACCTCGGCGATACCACGGAACAGGGCCTCTGGCCCTTCGATTTTGCTAATGAAGCGATCGGCAAACGATACGTCCGCAGGCAGCTCATTCACGCCGGAGATAATGACGACGGGCATACGCGGCGTGGTGGACTTGATATTCTTGGTCAGCTCCGTCCCGGACATGCCGGACATCATCTGGTCGGTAAGCACGAGATCGAACTGCCGGGTTGCCATGTGCGCCAGCGCCTCCTTAGCGGAGGAGGCTGCAACCACTTCATAGCCTTGCTTTTGCAGAATAAGCGTGCGGAGCGTCCGAGGAATCTCTTCGTCGTCCACGCAGAGTATGACGGTATTATTCTCGGGCACTTGATCTCCCTGTCAGCACAGCGAAGGAACTCTGAGCGTCGGCGGTGTTTGAAGCGGCTACATTGTGGTCCGCATTCGGCAGAAAAACCTGAAAGCAAGTGTAATTGCCTGAACGGTGGCGCAAACTGCGGAAGCGAATGGTACCACCGTACTTCTGTATGATGCCTCTGCTGATCCACAGGCCGAGGCCAGTACCTTTGGTGGACTTGGTGGTAAAAAAAGGCTCAAAGATCTGCTTCACGTATGCAGGCTCAATGCCGGAACCGGTGTCTATCACTGAGATGCAGATTCCGCGGCTGCGTTCTCCACGTGGCGCGCAGTCGATCACGCGAAGCCGCAATGTGCCTCCCTGCGGCATCGCCTGCTCGGCATTTCCTATCAGATTCAGGAAGACCTGCTTGAGTTCAACCGGAAAGCCTTCGATGATGCCTTTGCTCTTGTACTGCTTGTCGATCACTATCTTGCTGAATTCGAGCTGTCTCGTCTGTAGCTCAAGGATATCGTCGAGCAGTTGAGAGAGCGATACTTTCTCCGGGGCCTTCGACTCACGATAGAACCCCAGGGTCTGGCGTGTAATGTGGGAGACGCGCAGCAGTTCCTCTTCACCCAACTGCGCGTAGTGGCGCGCCTCCTCATCGAGCGACGGGTGGTTACGCAACAGATAGAACGTGTTGGTAATCGATTCGAGCGGATTGTTGATCTCGTGCGCAATGATGCCGGCAACGCGCCCCATGGCAGCGAGCCGCTCGGTCCTGCGCAGAACATCTTCCGCGCGAAGCTGGTCAGTGATGTCGCGACTGATTTCCAGAATTGCGGATCCATCGGCCTTGAGCGCTTTGCGGCAGGCCACCACCAGTTCCTGACCGTCCCGCTTGACCTGGACAAGATTTCCCTCCCACGTTCTCCGCAGCGCCAAGGCCGATTCAATCTCGGAAAAATCGACCGGGAATTTGGTTACGAGAACCTCGTGGAGCTGGCGGCCCAGCACTTCGTCGCGGCGCCATCCGTAGAGCGTTTCGGCCCCGGCATTCCAGAAAAGAATCGATCCTTTCAGATCGCGGACTATGATCGCTTCCGTCGCAAGCTCCAGCAGATCGGCACGCTCGCGCAATAGGTTCTCGAGGTGTTTGCGATTGGTCACGTCGAAGAACGCGCCCACTGCACCCCGCACCTTGCCGTCTTCGCGAAACAGCGGTATGGCGCTGGCCAGCACATGAATCGAATCTCCCTCACGCCGCCGTACTTCGAGCTCCGTGCTCCCTAGTTGCTGGCCAGTTTTTGCCGACAACTGTAGCGGCAGCGCATCGGGCTCCAGCCGCTTTCCCTGTCGATACATTGCCCACGGCAGACCTTGACCGTCTGGTCCGTTCAATGAAATGTTGTCCCCTGGTTTGACCCCGAGTAGCTCACTCAGCGCGGCATTGCCGGTAACCAGCCGACATTCCGCATCCTGCGAAACGGCAACACCCACGGGCAGCACCTGCATGATTGTCTCCAGCTCCGCGACGCGCTGTTCCAGTTGGCTGTTCAGGTTGCGAATCTCCCTGGTGCGCTCTTCGACCCGGTCTTCCAGCTCGCGATTCAGCCGCTCCAGTTGGCGGTTCTTGCGATACAGGTCGGCGAAGACGCTCACCTTGGCCCGCAGCAACTCCGGGACCACTGGCACCGAGATGTAGTCCACCGCGCCGCTCTGGTATCCCTTGATGCGGTCCCCGTCCGTCAGATGGACCGCGGAGATGAAGATGATCGCCGTCTTTTGAAAGCGCGGATGATGGTGGATCATGTCCGCCAGCTCGAAGCCATCCATCTCTGGCATGCTCACGTCCATCAGCACCACGGCGATGTCATGACGCAGCAGTTGATCCAGGGCCTCCCGGGCCGACCTGGCTTTGATCAGGTTTTCGCCAAGACCGCTCAGGATAGCTTCATAGCTGAGCAGTTTGCCCGGCTGATCGTCCACCATGAGTATGTTCGCCTGATCCTGTTTGCTCATCTGCTCTTTCTTTTCCAATACTGTTGAAGGTTTGCGCGCAAAGGTCATTTTTGCCTTTGCGGTCGCACCCACCGATTATCTAACGGTGAAGCCACATGCGCAGCGCAGACAGCAACTGCTCCGTGTTGACCGGTTTGGCCAGGTAGTCGGATGCCCCCGCCTCCAGGCACTTCTCCTTGTCACCCTTCATCGCCTTGGCCGTCAGCGCGATGATGGGAAGACGGCGGAACTGCGCATTTTGGCGGATGACCTGCATCGTCTCATATCCATCCATTTCCGGCATCATGATGTCGATCAGCGCGATACTCAGGTCTGGCGTGGACTCGATGATACTGATCGCTTCGCTTCCGGTCCCAGCGGTGAGGACGATCATACCGCGCCGTTCGAGCACGCTGCTGAGGGCGAAGATGTTGCGCACGTCGTCGTCCACCACCAGCACTTTGCGCCCGATCAGCGCCTCGTCGGACTGGTGCAGGCGGTCAAGCATCTTCTGCTTCTCTGGCGGCAGGTCCGCGACGACGCGGTGCAGGAAGAGCGCCGTCTCGTCCAGCAATCTCTCCGGAGACTCTACATCCTTCACAACGACGCTGCGCGCCAGCATGTGCAACCGCGCGTCCTCTTCCGGTGTTAGGTCCTGGCCGGTATAGACCACTACGGGCAGATCGTTTTTGGAGGGTAAATTACGTAACTGTTCGAGCAGATCGAAGCCGGTCATATCAGGCAGACGCAGATCGAGCACCAGGCAGTCGAAGGCTCCCTCCTCCACTGCGGCGAGTGCCTCAGCCCCGGTCGAGACCATGAAAACCTCTATATCGTCGTGGCCCAGCAGCGCTTCAATGCTGAACTGCTGCGCCGGATCGTCCTCGACCACTAGCAGCCGCTTGCGACGAGGGCTGGCGTATTGCCGGATGCGCGTGATCGCCGCCTCCAATCCCTCAGTCGTCGTCGGCTTGGTCACGAAGGCGAAGGCGCCGTGCGAAAGACCATGCAGCCAGTCCTCAACGACCGTCAACATCTGGACCGGAATGTGGCGTGTGATGGGGTCCTGCTTCAGGTGATTCAACACCGTCCAGCCCAGCATGTCCGGCAGTATGACGTCCAGGGAGATCGCTGTCGGACGGAACTCCCGCGCCAGCGCAAGCCCCTCCACGCCGCGAAGGGCGACCAGCACTTTGAATCCCTTGTCTCGCGAGAGATCGCAAAGCATTTGCGCATAATGCACATCGTCCTCGATGATCAGCAGAATTGGGTCGCCTTCCTGTAAATTGCCGCGATCATCCTCGATCGGCCCGATGTCCGGTTCGTTCACTACCGTGCTGGAGATGGGAAGCGCGACCGGTCTTATCTGTTGTATTTCCCCCTGTTGTTTCTCTGCCAAGTTCGCGACAACCCGCGTGGACGGTCCGACATATATCAGCGGCAGATAGAGCGTAAATGTGCTGCCCTGCCCTGGCGCGCTCCTTAACTGGATCTCACCGCCCAACAGTCCTGCAAGCTCGCGGCTGATGGCAAGTCCGAGACCTGTTCCGCCGTACTTGCGGCTGGTGCCCGCAGAGGCCTGCTGAAACGCCTCGAAGATGATTCGCTGCTTATCATTCGGAATGCCGATGCCTGTATCCGAGACCTGGAACGCAACCACGGACGCAGCAGTGCTGAGAATGGGGTGCCGCCGCGACCACCCACTCTTGACCGCCGAGACCGAGAGCCGCACCGTGCCATGCTCGGTGAATTTGAAGGCGTTCGAGAGCAGATTTTTAAGCACCTGCTGCAGACGCTTGGAGTCCGTAACCATGCTGCGCGAGAGTTGAGGGTCCGTCTCCACCTCGAACGCCAGCTTGCGACTTTCCGCCTCGTGCCGGAATGCACGCGCCACCATCTCGATCAGGCTGCCGAAGAACACCTCTTCCGCTTCGACCGACACCGTGCCGGACTCGATCTTCGATAGATCGAGAATGTCGCTGATCAGGTTGAGCAGGTCGGTTCCCGCGCCGTGGATGGTGCGGGCAAATTCTACCTGCTTGCCGCTGAGATTGTTGTCTGGGTTCTCCGCTAGTTGCTGGCCCAGCACTAGAATGCTGTTGAGCGGCGTGCGAAGCTCGTGGGACATGTTGGCGAGGAACTCCGACTTGTACTTCGATGTGAGGGCCAGCTCCTTGGCCTTCTCTTCCAGCGCTCCACGCGCCTGCTCGATCTCCTGGTTTTTGCGCTCCACTTCGGCGTTCTGCTCCGCCAGTTGCTGGGCCTTTTGCGCCAGTTGTTCGTTGGTTTGCTGTAGCTCCTTCTGCTGCGTCTGTAATTCGACTGCAAGCTGCTGCGACTGCTTCAGCAGTCCTTCCGTCTGCATCGTCGCCTCAATGCTGTTCAACACAATGCCGATGCTCGCGGTGAGTTGCTCAAGGAACGCAAGGTGTGAGGTGGTAAAGGCGTTCAGGCTGGCGAGCTCGATGACGGCCTTGACGCGGTCCTCGAAGAGGACCGGCAACACGATCACATTGCGCGGTATCGCCTCGAACAGCCCGGACCTTATCTGGACGGTATTCCCTGGCAGATCGGTGATCAACATGCGGCGCTTGTCCGCCGCGCACTGCCCCACCAGCCCCTCGCCGATGTGTATAGTCTTCGGATGTCCGTTCTCCGAGTCTGCGTAGGAGGACAGCAGATTCAGGCTTTCTGTCTCCTCCGCCTCCATCTGGTAGAGCACGCCCTGTTGCGCGTTGACCAGCGGCGCAAGCTCCGACAGCAGCATGCGGCCAACGGTGCTCAACTCGCGCTGTCCTTGTAACATGCTGGTGAACCGCGCCAGGTTGGTCTTCAGCCAGTCCTGCTCAGTGTTGCGATCGGTTGTCAGTCGCAGATTGTCGATCATTGTATTGATGTTGTCTTTGAGTTCGGCCACTTCACCGCTGGCGTCAACCTGAATCGAACGCGTCAGGTCGCCCTTCGTCACAGCGGTGGCAACCTCGGCGATTGCGCGCACCTGGTTGGTTAGATTGTCGGCCAGCAGATTTACGTTGCCGGTCAGGTCCTTCCACGTTCCAGCGGCTCCGGGCACATTCGCCTGCCCTCCCAGACGCCCTTCCACGCCCACCTCGCGCGCCACCGTCGTCACCTGATCGGCGAACGTAGCCAGCGTATTGGTCATGTTGTTGATCGTCTCGGCCAGCGCCGCGACCTCGCCTTTCGCATTCACGGTCAGCTTCTTGGTCAGCTCCCCGTTGGCGACCGCCGTCACCACCTTTACGATGCCGCGCACCTGTTCCGTCAGATTGAACGCCATCACGTTGACGTTGTCGGTCAGGTTTTTCCACGTTCCGGCGACACCGGGCACCTGCGCCTGGCCGCCGAGCTTGCCTTCTGTACCCACCTCGCGCGCGACACGCGTCACCTCGCCGGCAAATGCGTTCAGTTGGTCCACCATGGTGTTGATGGTGTCCTTCAGCTCGAGAATTTCTCCCTTCACATCCACGGTGATCTTGCGGGAGAGGTCGCCGCGCGCCACGGCCGTCGTCACCTCGGCGATGTTACGCACCTGGCCTGTCAGGTTTCCGGCCATCGAGTTCACCGAATCGGTAAGGTCTTTCCACGTGCCAGCAACACCCTGCACCTGTGCCTGGCCGCCAAGCTTGCCTTCCGTGCCCACCTCGCGCGCCACACGTGTCACCTCTGCTGCGAAGGCATTCAGTTGGTCCACCATGGTGTTGATGGTGTCTTTCAGTTCAAGAATTTCTCCCTTCACGTCCACCGTGATTTTGCGTGACAAATCGCCGCGCGCCACGGCCGTCGTCACCTCCGCGATGTTGCGGACCTGGGCCGTTAGATTGCCTGCCATAAAGTTGACTGTATCTGTCAGGTCCTTCCACGTACCAGCCACGCCGGGCACCTGCGCCTGTCCGCCCAGCTTGCCGTCCGTACCCACCTCGCGGGCCACGCGCGTCACTTCTCCAGCGAAGGAGCGCAGTTGATCCACCATGGTGTTGACGGTGTCCTTCAATTCGAGAATCTCGCCGCGCACATCGACTGCGATTTTGCGAGAGAGATCGCCGCGGGCCACTGCTGTCGTCACCTCGGCGATATTGCGCACCTGGGACGTCAGGTTGCCAGCCATCGCGTTCACCGAGTCGGTGAGGTCCTTCCAGGTACCCGCAACACCGGGCACGACCGCCTGTCCGCCGAGCTTGCCGTCGGTACCCACCTCACGCGCGACTCGCGTCACCTCGGATGCAAACGAGCGCAACTGGTCCACCATGGTGTTGATGGCCTCTTTCAGTTGCAGAATCTCGCCGCGCACATCGACGGTGATCTTGCGCGAGAGGTCGCCACGGGCCACTGCGGTCGTTACCTCGGCGATGTTGCGCACCTGGCCCGTCAGGTTGCCAGCCATGGAGTTGACGTTGTCCGTCAGGTCTTTCCAGGTTCCGGCCACTCCAGGTACGTTCGCCTGCCCGCCCAGATTGCCTTCTGTCCCTACTTCACGGGCCACGCGCGTAACTTCACCGGCGAATCGGTTGAGCTGGTCCACCATCGTATTCAACGTTTCTTTCAGTTGCAGGATCTCGCCGCGCACATCGACCGTGATCTTGCGCGAAAGATCGCCCTTCGCGATTGCCGTCGCCACCTCTGCGATGTTGCGCACCTGGCCCGTCAGGTTGCTGGCCATGAAGTTGACGTTGTCCGTCAGGTCCTTCCATGTTCCGCCGACCCCCGGCACCTGCGCCTGTCCGCCCAGCTTGCCCTCGGTACCCACCTCACGCGCCACGCGCGTCACCTCGCCGGCGAACCCGTTCAGTTGGTCCACCATGGTGTTGATGGTGTCTTTCAGCTCGAGAATCTCACCCTTCACATCCACAGTGATCTTGCGAGAAAGATCGCCACGAGCTACTGCCGTCGTCACCTCGGCGATATTGCGCACCTGCGCCGTCAGGTTGCCAGCCATCGCGTTCACAGAGTCGGTGAGGTCCTTCCATGTTCCCGCCACACCAGGCACGACTGCCTGTCCCCCGAGCTTGCCATCGGTGCCTACCTCACGCGCAACGCGCGTCACCTCCGACGCAAACGAGCGCAGTTGGTCCACCATGGTGTTGATGGCCTCTTTCAGTTGCAGAATCTCGCCGCGCACATCGACGGTGATCTTGCGCGACAGATCGCCAGAAGCCACCGCCGTTGCCACCTCCGCGATGTTGCGTACCTGGCCCGTCAGGTTGCTGGCCATCGAATTGACTGAAACCGTCAGGTCCTTCCACGTTCCAGCGACGCCCGGCACCTGCGCCTGTCCGCCAAGCTTGCCGTCCGTTCCAACCTCGCGCGCTACGCGTGTCACTTCTGCCGTAAAAATACTCAGTTGCTGGATCATGGTGTTGACGATGTTCGCCGAGCGAAGGAACTCGCCTTCGAGCGGCCTGCCGCCTACATCCAGCCGCACCGTCTGGGTCAGATTGCCCTGCGCCACCGCTGCAATTGCGCGGGTCATCTCCGTCGTTGGCCGCAGTAGATCCTCAACGAGAGTGTTGACCGACCCTTCCATCTCGCCCCATGATCCGCGGGATTGCTGGAAGCGCGTCCGCTCGCGCGTACGTCCTTCTTTTCCGACAGCTTGTCCAACGCGCTTGAGCTCGGATGCCATGCGCTGATTGGCTGCAACGATGTTGTTGAAAGTGTCGGCGATCTTGCCCTTGAGTCCGACCCATGCCACAGGCAGCCGAACCGAAAAATCGCCATCCTGCATCGTTTGCAGGCTCGCCAGGATTAGCGCGAGATCCTCTGTATGGGGAACAGCCCCGTCGTCGGAAAAAGAACCTTTATTCTTGTTGCGCGGTGCTTTCGATTTCTGCTTTGAGGTTGACGTCACATTGGAAACCATACCCATGCCTGCTCCTTGACCATCACCTAAACACCTTCTGAGGCTGGAGCATCATTCCCAAGGCCACGCACAGCAGAGGTTTGGCTTTCGGTCTGAGGATATTACTTCCGTGTTGCGCTGACAACTCCAATACTTGACAAAAGAGCCTTGCCTGCTCAGTTTGCGGGAGCAAGTTTAGGCACCCGGGTAAAGCTGCTGCCTGGCGGGAAGGAGGGGCTAAATTTTGACGCAGCAGCCAAGTTTCAAACTGAGCCACTACCTGAAATTCATCTTGCCGGGCCAGGTATTCCGCTGCAAATTCGTGAATGGAATTCTGGGACTCCCCGAATACCGGTTCGCAGGCGAAATAGCGCCCCTGCATCCTGTCCATTTTCCGATCTGTTGAGCGCTCCAGCACTTGTCACATATAAGTCCTCATAGTTTTCGCCGCCAAATATAATACTCGACACTTTTTTAACTGGCATGGGAATTCTTCGTTCCTCCCGGCCATCGGGCGCATAGCGAACAATGCAACTACCGTCCCAGCGCGCAGACCATAAATACCCTTCCACATCGATGGTCGCCCCATCGGGAACTCCATCTTCACCACTAGTGCTAACAAATACGCGCTGGTTGCTCAAATATCCCGTGGATTCTTCGTAGTCGAATACATAGATTTCCCGGGCATCGGAGTCAGTGAAGTACATCCGTTTTAAGTCGCGAGAGAAAGCCATCCCATTTGCGCAACCGATCCCTTCCAGCATGATCGTCAAGCTGCCATCGCAGTCCAGCTTGTATAGGCGCCCGGGCCGCGTCGAGGTGGGCATCGTCCCACAAAATACGCGGCCCCGAGGATCGGCGATCACGTCGTTAAAACGGGAATCTCGCTCGTCGTATATCCCATCCACAATAGTGGTCAATTCGCCTCCGTGCCAGCGCTGAATCGACCCGCCAGCCATAAAAAGCAAGAGAGCGCCATCCGCTTCAACAGTGAACCCACCAATGATGCCCTTTTGAAGGACAGATTCATGCAGGCCGGTTTCTGGGCTATAGCGAAACATGCGCCCGCTGGGAATATCGCACCAATAAAGGCGTTTCTCCAGCGGATGCCATAAAGGGTTCTCGCCGGTTTCGCAGCTATAATTTGTAATCAATTCAGGAATCTGAAAATCTCTCATATGTTCCCTGTATGTGTTTACAGAAGGTTTTACGTCTTTGCTGTCAGAAAAATAATGTTCAACGCCAGTGTTGTCGCCAGGGCCACGGCTAAGAACGGCTGGACATCTATCGTTTATCTAAGGAAGTCGGTTCATAAACTACCATGCGGCGGATCGCACACTGCCACGCCAACGTAGGAGTCTGCCGCGCCGTAATACAGAAACCACTTGCCATGGAAGAAGGCGAGTCCTTCAGTAAACGTGGTCCCTGCCGCATATTGACCACTTTTCTCAAAGGACAGTTTAGGTTGAAAGTAGGGTTGCTTGGTACGCATAAGCAATTTAGTAGGATCGTCTGCTGAAAACAAAGCTTGGCCGCCGGAGTACGCGCCGGGACCAATCCCAGGAGCACCGCCGTGGTCGGCATTTTTACCGTTATAGAGCAAAAGAATTCCGTTCGAAGTCAGGACAGGGGGCGGTCCCACCTCAGGGAATGCGCTATCGAAGAGGCCGGGCCGACGGGCGAGAAGTACCCGTGGCTTTCCTTGAGAATCTTCCACAGGTGTCCAGTGAATCAGATCTGGAGAAGTGGCCAGGCGAATTTTAATTTCTCCCCAATACATCCAGTACTTGCCATGGATCTTTACGGCGAGCAGGCGACCTCCGACAAGCTTGGTGACGATGCCCGCGGACTTGTATTCGAGGTGTCGATACTTTCCTCCATCTGCACTGGCAAAGGCGGGCCCATATTTAATCCAGTGCAGCAGATCTTTTGACGTTGCCACGCCGACTGTATAAGTTTCCCGATTCCATTGCGTATAAGTCAGTACGTAGGCGCCGCCTTCGCTCTCCACAATGCGGGGATCTTCAACGCCGCCCGGCCACTCTCGGCTTTGTTGTGCATCCTGTGCTGGATAAAAGATGGGAGTTGCCAGGCGAGTGAAATGAATTCCATCCTCACTTTCAGCGAGTCCAAGGCGCGACGTGTGCATGCCAATCTCCATACTGCCTGTGTTGTCTTCCGCGCGGTAAAGAACATCGATTTTTCCGTTGCGCACAATGGCGGCAGGGTTAAACGTGTGCAGCGCCTCCCAATGGGTGAGATGGCCGCTGACCGGGTCTCTGAATGTTGCTCCTGGTTTAGGTGAGATGACGGGCGAATTGGAAGCGCGGTGGAATGGAGCGAGCATCCAGCTTTGCGGAGCACTGGGAGCACCTGCAACGAGCGTAGCCGTAGCACTAAGAATAATTGCAATATGCAGCGCGGGAACTAAAAAAGCACGAAAGCTCATAGAAAAACTCTACCAATCTTTTGTTGGAAATAGGTTAGCTCTGAATAGGTAACATCACACTGCAAGGCGAACCAGGATTATATGCCTGAGGAGTCTAATACTGGATCAAAGTACGGATCTCTGTCGAGTATCCTTACTGTTTGAAATGAAAGCCTCCCAATCTCGCCATTTGTGACTTGATGGCAGCCTGACGTTGCGTTTGCATTAGTTTTTCCGATCTTTCGGCCATCTGCTTTGCCTTCGTTTTTTCTCCCAATCTTGCATAGACGCGACTCAGTTCGTAATAAGACCTCGCCATTTCCGGATCTAAGGCAATTGCACTTTCAAATTGCGCTTGAGCTTCGGGAATCCGATTCACGCGAAGTAAAAGTTTGCCTAACTCAAAGTGGCACTCTACAACGTTAGGGGCAAGTTGAACTGCTCTTTCCATCGCAGCAAGGGCTTCCTTGTTTTGGCCAAGGCGTGATGAAACCAGCCCGGAAAAGTACTC
>JAJYGR010000060.1 GCA_021790655.1 Acidobacteriota bacterium
CACGCTGTTCCTGGATGAAATCGGTGAACTGACTCAGAGTACGCAGGTCAAGCTACTGCGCGTTCTACAGCAGCGCGAATTCAGTCGGCTGGGCGGCAACAGTCTTACACCCTTGCGGGCGCGACTGATTTTCGCGACCCACGCAGATCTGGCCGAATTGGTGGCCCAGGGCAAATTCCGTCTGGATCTTTACTATCGAATCAATGTCATGAAGATCCATGTACCTTCTCTCCAGGAGCGTCCGGAAGATATTCCTCTGATAGCCATGCATTTCCTGCGTATGTACTCGGAGATGTATCAACGACCGGTCAATGACGTTCAGCCGGGTGCGATGGCGCTGCTGCAATCGTATTCCTGGCCCGGGAATGTACGCGAACTGGAGAACGTAATGCAGCGGGCAATCATCGTTGCTTCCGGCGATAGCATTTGCGAGGAAGATCTGCCCAGGAACATTCGACAGGATGATAGTGTGGTCAGCATTGTCGACTTTCATCCTGCGAGTTCGTTCGAGCGTCTGCTTCGCGACTACAAGGTCAAGCTGGCGGAGACAGCAGTGCGGGAAAACAACGGTAACAAAACGCTTGCAGCCCGCAGCCTACAGATTTCTCGGGCATACTTACATCGGCTGATTCGACTTGCCGACCAAGACCAACTGGACGAGCTTGGAGATGAAGACACTGAAGAGCAGTTTGTCGAACGAAACACCCGGGGACTTGGGTCGGCGTGAGTTCCTCGTCCTTGTTGGCAGGCCCCAAGGATGCGCCAGCAGGTAGTCTTAACTTGCTGTTGCGAAGAATATTTTCATTTCGGGTGATGCTAGGCAGCTTGCTTGTTGTACTGGCTGTGCTGACTGCGCGGGCACGTTTCAACGATCCCGATATGTGGTGGCACTTGAAGACGGGTCAGATCATCTGGACTACCCACACCATACCAACAACGGATCTATTTTCGTTTACAACCAATCGCCATGCCTGGGTCCCACACGAATGGCTCTCGCAGGTGTTGATTTATGGCGCCTATCGATTGGGCGGCTATCCAGGCCTGATGCTTTGGCTTTGTTTTTTCACCGCTGCCATATTCATCGCCGGTTATGCATTGTGCTCGCTGTATTCAGGCAGCGCGAAGGTGGGTTGGCTGGGCGCCTTGATCATCTGGTTTTGTTCTACCGGTGGTCTGGCTATCCGGCCACAGATGATCGGCTATCTTCTGCTGGTTGTGGAGTTGCTGCTGTTGCGCCTCGGGAGCACGCGCAACCCACGCTGGTTCTTCTGGCTGCCGCCGCTCTTTGCGGTATGGGTGAACTGTCACGGGTCGTTTTTTCTGGGGATTCTAGTCGCAGCAGTATTTTGTTTCTGTTCATTTTTAAGTTTCCGGATGGGGCCGCTCGTGTCGTCACGATGGGAGCCTCGGCGCAGCAGGATGCTGGCATTGGCGCTGGGACTTTCGGTGGCTGCCTTGTTCTTTAATCCAGTTGGGATGCAGCAAGTTCTGTACCCCTTGAATACCATGATGCATCAGTCCATCGGTCTCAGCCAGGTGGAAGAGTGGCAGCCGCTGCTGCTGAACAGTCCGCGCGGACTTGGATTTGTAGGGATTCTTGCCTGTATTGTTCTCGTGCTGATCGCGCGGCGTGCAGAATTGTTTTTGCCTGAGTTGCTGCTGTTGGCAGTGGGCGCAGAGTTTGCCGTCAGCCATCGACGAATGATGTTCGTCTTTGGCATCCTGGCCGCTCCTGTTCTGTCGCGGCTTCTTGCAACTTTGTGGGACGGCCATGATGCCGAGCAGGACCATCCCATCATAAACGCTGTGTTCGTCGCGGCATCGCTGGTGGTAGCGTTTCTGGCATTCCCAAATCGCCAAAACCTTCTAAGGCAGGTGAACGAGGGAAACCCTGTAAAGGCGGTGGAATTTATCAAGGCCCATCACCCTTCAGGAAGGATGCTGAACGATTACGGCTACGGAGGATACCTGATCTGGGCAGCTCCAGAATACCCGGTTTTCGTGGACGGTCGCGCGGATGTTTTTGAGTGGACGGGTGTCCTCGAAGAATTTGGAAGGTGGGCGACACTCCAGAGTGACCCGAATACACTTCTTAATAAATATGGAATTGAGTTCTGTTTATTGGGCCGCCAATCCCCCATGGCGCATGTTTTACCTGTAATGCAGGGGTGGAAGGCCATTTACACGGACGACAACTCCATAATTTTTGAACGAACCGCAGCCAGTGGCCCACTAAAGTAAACGAAGAAACGTCGTCCGGTCGATACTTTTTGATCCATCCAATGCGGTGCTTCGCATCCCACACCGCGTTCGCAGTCTTCACTATATTGCATGTCACCCTCCAAATCTGGCGCAGATATACGAGCTGGAAGATGAAACTAAAGATCAGGTCTTGATAAACGTATTTCGCGGCGGCATGCTGTTGCGGAATCTGTCCAATCCAGCCGATGCATTACTATCCAATTTGCCACTTGCACAGGGGACTTGATGCTTGCAGAGTCGGATGTGAACACAAACGCCAGGGAGCATCTGCCAGCAAACTGGGGATATGCGGTTTCTTCCGGCATCCTTGGCTGGGTGTTGGATGCTTTTGATTTCTTTGTTCTGGTGTTTCTTGTGGACGTGCTGGCCCGCAATTTCCACGTCGAGAAGCGGTCCATAATCTGGACCATTTCCATTACGCTGGCCATGCGACCCATCGGCGCGCTGCTGCTGGGTACTCTTGCGGACCGGTTTGGAAGGCGTCGGCCATTGCTTCTCTGCGTTGTTTATTTTTCGCTCATCACCGCACTCACTCCATTCGCGCCAAACTATATAGTTTTTGTCCTTCTGCGTGCACTGTATGGCATTGGAATGGGTGGCTACTGGGGTGTAGGTGCTTCTCTGGTAATGGAGAGCACGCCTCGTCGCTGGCGCGGTGTAATTTCAGGCATCATGCAGGCTGGATACCCGCTGGGCTATCTATTGGCTGCGGTGGCGCTGCGGACGATCGATCCGCATTTCGGCTGGCGAGCGATGTTTCTCTGCGGACTAGGACTGGCCTGCATGATCGCGTTGTTGACCTTCCGTGCACCAGAATCGGCGGCCTGGCAGTTGCATCGCTTGCCCGGCGTGCGAGACATTTTTCGTACCCTGTTCCAGCACAAGCGGAGCTTTGCCTACCTGTTGCTGGTGATGTCGTTTATGACCTGCCTTTCTCATGGAACGCAGGATTTATACCCAGACTTTCTTAAATCCGTACATCATTTCTCTGACACCACGATCTCCACGCTGGCCATTCTTTACAACGTAGGGGCCATTGTTGGCGCGCTGGTCATCGGACACCTTTCAGAAAGTATGGGACGACGCTATAGCATCATGCTGGCGCTCGGCCTGGCTTTGATTGCTGTCCCAGCGTGGGCATTCGCCGGCGCTGTCCCCATGCTGATCGCCGGTTCTATCCTGATGCAATTCGGCGTTCAAGGAGCATTTGGAGTGATTCCCGCGCATCTCAATGAACTATCTCCCGACGCGATCCGCAGCCTGTTTCCCGGCTTTGTTTATCAACTTGGCGTCCTCTTTGGCTCGCCATCCGTCAGCGTCGAGTATGCATTGCGAAACCATTTTGGCTATCGATGGGCGCTGACAATTTTCGAGTGCTGCGTGATTGTTGCGCTGTTCTTTATTTTTGGCTTTGGTCCGGAGCGTCGCGGCCACGATTTTTTTGCTCGCTCGCCCGATGAGGTTGCCCTGGAACCCATGCCCCAAGACAACTGAAGCGCACAGAATTGAAAGGGAATTGATCCAACTTACTTTTGGCTTAGTTTCGAGCTATATTCCCGTGCGATAAACTTCGACTGATGCCCTCTTCCCTTGTCAACCCGACTGCGAGCGCCGATTTGCCTGCCCGAGTGCGCGACACGGCGCTAGGCTGCGGATTCCATCTCGCGGGCATTACTCCAGTACTGGACGCCGAGAACAGCGACGACAATGACGGCAGAATTTCTCCTGAGCTTTCCTACTTCCCGCAGTGGATAGCCGAAGGACGCGCTGGCGAGATGGAGTATTTGAAGCGACGCGATGCCGATGGCCGGCTTTTGCGCTCTTCGGTGCGGGTGCCATTTCCCTGGGCGCGCTCGGTAATCGTTTGCGCGGTGAACTACAACAGCGATCAGCCTTATTCCATTGACTCTCCTGCTGTAAAAACTACTGACAAAACGGAACAAACCAGACGGGGATGGATTGCGCGCTATGCCTGGTCGGGTCAGCGACAGGATGGGGAAGCAGCGACGGCACAACTCCAGCCAACTGATTATCACTCAATCATCCGTGATCGGCTGGAACGCTTGAGGGTTGAATTGCAAGCCCAGCTAGGGGACTTCGAGGCCCGCTGTTTCGTTGACACTGGACCGCTGGTTGAGCGCATCTATGCCAAGTACGCCGGGCTTGGCTGGCAAGGGAAGAATACCTGCCTGATCCATGAATCGCTTGGGTCGTGGTTTTTCCTGGGCGTGATTTTGACTTCATTGGAACTGCCCCGCGAGCAGTGGACTTCGCCCATGCCAGATCGTTGTGGGAGCTGTACCCGCTGCATCGACGCCTGTCCTACAGACGCCCTGGAACCGTATCGCATGGAGGCTTCGCAATGCATCGCGTACCTGACGATCGAGAAGCGCGGAGCCATTCCAGCAGAACTTGCTCCGAAGATCGGCAGAAATGTTTTTGGTTGCGATATCTGTCAGGAGGTCTGTCCCTGGAACAATCGAGGGAATCGTCGCGCTCCAGTCACGGATTGGCCGGAACTGCAGACGCGGCCAGAACTGGTCAATCCTGCGCTGGACTGGCTGGCGAATTTAGAGGAAGGCGGTTACAGACAATTGTTTCGGCATTCTCCGGTGGAGCGGACAAAATATGCCGGTCTCGAGCGAAATGTCGAAATTGCAAGGGAGAACTCCAGAAGCAAACGGTAGGCATCTTCAAGCGATTCGCGAATCGACAAACGTAGGTAGAATCTACGCTACGGGCGCGACATACGTCCGCCAGCAACATGAGAATCGGCTCGAAAAACGAACCGGAAAGCCAAATCCAGAATTATTGATTTCGGATGACGTTGGATGCGTTGAGACCCTTCGGCCCCTGTTCGCATACAAAGTCGACAGCATCTCCTTCATTCAGGGATTTGAAGCCGTTTTCCTGAATCGCTGAAAAATGTACAAAGACATCTTCTCCGCTCGAGCGCTGAATAAAACCATAGCCCTTAGCAGCGTTAAACCATTTCACCACACCGTGTTCTGTCATAAAAAGTCCCTTCATTTGTATCTCTGTCAGTACAACAGGGGAGCCGGATGGGATGGAAGCAAAGCGCTTCCGCTTTTCATCCGGACTGTATAGACAGAAACGGTTCGACAAAGTTTTACAAACGGCCTTCCCCAAAGCTTCGATGCAGCATCAAAAAGCATGCACTCTATCGTCTATCGTCCAAATAAACGGCATCCTGTACAAATCTGGCATTGTTATGACAGGATTAGAGAGAAAATACAAGTAAAATCTTTGAAACACATGCGGACCGGACTGAAAAAAATCGACGCGCTATAGTCGAACCAGCCCTGCATTCTCGGATGCCGAAGTGTTGGCTCGCTTTCTACCCCCACCATGCAGACGATTACGCCTCAAGACGATCCCAGCGACACCATTGCAATCACACCGGCAGAACTGGCCAGAGATAGCGCCGGAGACGAGCCTCAAATCGCTTCTTTGTTCCGCTATTTGACCAGGACTGCCGTCCATACCTACGCCTTCAGCGTCGCGGCGAATGCCATCCTTTCGCTGTTTCCATTTATTGTTCTCATGCTGACCATTGCTCATCGCATTATGCACTCAACGGAAATGGTCGATGTCATTAGCACAATGCTGCGCGCGCTGCTTCCGACCGGGCAGGATTTTGTAGTTCGAAATATGGTGTTTCTGGTGTATTCGCAGAAACGGGTAGCATTTTTTTCTGTCTTTATGCTGCTGGTTTCATCTACAGGAGTTTTTCTACCGCTGGAAGTTGCCCTGAACCAGGTATGGGGAGTGCAGGTGAATCGCTCATACTGGAGAAATCAGTTGATTTCTTTCGGACTGGCCTTTATGGTCGGCATTCTTGCCTTACTTTCGGTGGCCGTCACAGCGTCTCATGAAACGATGCTTAAAATGATTTTCTTCGGGCATACCGGGAGTGCGGCGTTTCATTTTCTCGAGCGGACCATTCTAAAAATTATGGGCGGTCTCGCGAGCGTATCGATTTTTTTCCTAATTTACTGGATCCTTCCGAATCGAAAAATCCGCGCGCGGTCTGTGCTGCCTGCCGCCATCGTTACGGGCCTGCTGTGGGAAGCGGCAAAGTATCTCTACATTGTCGCCTTGCCCTGGTTGGATCTGCGGTCCGTTTACGGACCGTTTTCCATCTCTGTCGGGCTGATGCTCTGGGCCTTTATCTCCGGACTGATCCTGCTGGCAGGAGCGCATTTTTCCGCGAGCCGCTCTCTGCGAAGAGATGCAAGAACGGGGAAGTCCACTACGGCAGAAAAGAAAAGTCCGCCCCAGGAATTAAGCACGGCTTAGAGAGGATTTACGGATACTGTAATTGAAAATAAGATGTGTCATTCTCAGGTCGCCAGGGCGAACGACCTCCATTCAGAATGACTCCTTTTAATGTCCGGCTACGCTAACCATCAATCTGCTTTAGCCAAAGCGTCGCGAGAGCCTTGGGATGTGACGTTTGCTTTCCCCTGCAATACGCTTGTTACACTTGGCTATTGTTATGAGCCACTTTGTTCGAAGCGTGGAAGAGCGAATTTGCACTGTGCTGCATTGCAATCCTCCCCAACATAGATTGGGCCGTGTTGCATTCTGGGCAGCTTTCGTCACCGTTCTGCTCTTCCTGTTGCAAGGGATGTTGGGGCGGAATTCCGCCATGCGGACGCTGCCCTGGTTGACGCTGGTCGTCTGGATGCTGGCCAGCATACCGACACTTTTTCGATGGATGCGATGGCGCCTGCTGTGGAGGCTCCGCAACCGTTTATTTGTCACCTACGCTTTGATCGGCCTGACGCCGGTGGTGCTCTTCGGCATTCTAGCCGCTGTCGCCGCCTATGTATTGTTCGGTCAATTTGCAAATTTCGCTGCAACCGCGGAGATCCGGACGCAACTGACACAGTTGGCCGCTAACAATGAAGAACTCGCGTTTCATTTTCAACATGCGGTAGAAACCAGCAACCAGGCTCGAACCAACTTCACATCCGGGAAAATGCATGTTGCAGACGTTCCACAGTCGGGCGCTGTTCCGCCGGAGGTGCAGATCGTCATGAACATGCCGGAGTTGCAGGTGGGCAACTACGTGGATGGAAAACTACAGCCTCTCCAGATACCAGCGCAACACGCGCTGACATCTGTGGTGACGCCGCCTGCATGGATCAACGGCAACTTCCGTGGACTCATTCTGGACCATGGCCGTGTATATTTTCGAGCGGTCACGCAGGAGCAGGCCGGTACGCACAAGATCGCAGTGATTACCAGCCTGCCGCTCGATACACAGTTTCTCAGCCGCGTAGTCAGTGGATTAGGGCGGATGACCCTGCTGCTGCCTACAGTCCAAGCTGCGAAGCTGCCAGAGAACGCGAAAAAAAAGGGGTCAAACGAAACTGTGCAAATGGAAGATTTTTCCGCTTCTGCGGACAAAAAACCTTCCGATTTGAGGGTAGTTACAGGCGGAGTATTGCCCAAAGGAGCGAACCTGCTCGATATCCCGGTAAATCTGCCGGCTACGTTGAAGACCCAGGAGTGGTCGACGGGCACGCCATTTACATTCATCGCGGTCGTGACATCGCGTCCTTCGCTCTTATACCAACGGCTATTTCGAGAATCGCTTCAAATTGGCTCAGGGGTCCGGCTGGCAATGATTCTGGTAGCGGTCGCATTTGCAGGTCTGGAATTGTTGGCGATCTTTCTGGCAAGCCGCCTTAGCCGCACTATCACACGGTCTGTGTCGGACCTTTATCATGCTACTCGCGAGGTCGATCAGGGGCGACTGGACTATCGCATTCCCGTCTCGCGCAGCGACCAACTGGCAGCTCTCAGTAGGTCGTTCAATGCTATGTCCGAGTCTCTAGTTCGTTTGCTGGCGGAACAGAAGGAAAAAGAGCGTCTGCAAAGCGAACTTGGCATTGCGCAGGAGGTGCAGTCCAATCTTTTTCCATCCCGCGATGTGCGCGTTGGCGAACTCGAACTGCACGGATTCTGCCGCCCGGCCCGCTCTGTCAGTGGCGACTATTATGACTTCCTGCTGCTGGGCAATGGAGGTCTATGCCTCGCGATGGGGGACATCAGCGGGAAGGGAATCTCTGCGGCGCTATTGATGGCTGGCTTACATTCCGCAGTGCGCGCCTACCAATTTGCCGGCGAAGAAATGTTTGCGGCCAGTCCAGCAGAATCTATGGGAGTTGGATCGCTGCATACACATGAAGGCAAGGCCATTTCCGCAGAAGTTTTTCAAGCGCCGGGAAATCTCCTGCGCCTTTTGAACCTGCATTTATACCGCAGCACCGCGCCGGAGAAATATGCAACGCTCTTTCTCGCCTATTATGATGCGTCAACGCATCAACTGCGTTACTCCAACGGCGGCCAGCTACCGCCGCTGCTACTGCGAGCAAATGGTTCGATTCGGCGGCTCGATCAAGGTGGTACTGTCGTGGGCCTGCTGGACAATATGCGGTATGAAGAAGATGCCTTCGAGATGGAACCTGGAGACATTCTGGTCGCATACAGCGATGGCGTAACGGAACCGGAGAACGAATTTGGCGATTTTGGCGAAGCGCGCATGGTCGAACTGGTCCATCAGAACCGCCATCTTCCATTGCAGGAAATATCCGATCGCGTGATGCAGGCACTGGAGGACTGGATCGGCGGCGCGGAACAGCCGGATGACATAACCATTGTGCTGGCGCGGCAGCATTAGCAAGCACTCACAAGGTTGCGCGGGCACGAACGTTGAAGGCCTTTACCACAATGTCATTAGGCTTGCTGCCTGCCGGGAGCATAGTCAACAGCGTGTGCGCCAGTGTGCGAATGACCGCAACGTCGCCGGAACGAGCATCGACCACGAAAAGTAAATGCCCCGCCTTGGAGAAGGCCATCGCGTCGGGGCCGTCTCCGGTGCGGGCCGTACCGACCAGCTCCGATTCATCGATGCTGAACACGCCAAGCGAGTCCGCATCGAAATTGCTGACGTAGAGAGTTGAGTTGTCGGCGCTGATCGACCCGCTGACGGGATGTGTTCCAACCAGATATGCGCCGCCCACTTCATTGGTGCTGGTGTCGATTTCAGAGATAGAACCAGCATCGTAATTGACGGCAAAAATTTCGCCTCCATCTGGCTTCAGCGTAAGGCTGACAGGGCTCTTCCCGACATCGAGGAGTGTCAAGAATGCATCTTGCTGGATTGGCCTGGGATTCGATACAGCGAGTTGGGGCCGCGCCAGCGCCAGCGCCATCACCTGATGACCACCGGAGCAGGCGACAAACGCTTTGCTGGAATCGGGAAGAATGGCAATGTCGGTCGCCCCGGGACAGCCACTCCAAACGCTGCGCACTTTTTGCAGTTTTGCATCGACGATACTGACGCTGCCGCCCAGGCGATTTGTAACTACCAAGGTGTTGCCATCCGGGCTGATGACAGCCATTCCGGGCGCTTCGCCGACGCCGATGGCCGCGATTTCGCGCCTCTTGTTCAGGTCGATCACGGAGACATTGTTGGAAGCGGAATTGGCAACATACGCGCGCGTTCCGTCGGCATTGACCGAGATGAAATACGGCCGCTGCCGGACTGGGATGGTCGATACTACGGCTTTCTTTTCCGCATCGATCACACTGACAGAATTGCTGCCAGTGTTGACGACATACACTTCGTTGCGTTTGGAATTGACGGCCAGGCCTGTCGGATTGGAGCCGACCGGAATCACGCGATCCTGACGGACATTCACCACGTCAATCACAGTGACGGTGTTGCTGCCACCATTGGATACGTAAGCATATTCACGATAGTTGGAGGGATAATCTGGAAAATCGTGAGTGCGACAGCCGGCCAGCGTCAGCATGGCTCCGATTGCAAACAGGCAAGGCGCGCTTTGTCGAAACATTGCGCGCCTTGATGAAAAGCTGTTCGCGATTATGAGTCGCAAAAACTGAATCATTGTTCCGCCGTCTATTTGGTTTTCCCCAGCGATGCGACAATTTCCGCTTGTTCGACGTGAATGCCATCCGGCACATCGCGATGCAGGATGCGGGCAATCTGACGTGCCTCGCCAATCATGTCGGCGAACTGCTGCGGGAAGATGGACTGCGCGCCGTCGGACAATGCCTTGTCCGGGTGATGATGGACTTCGATGATCAGGCCATCCGCGCCAACCGCGACCGCAGCGCGCGCCAGAGGGACCACCTTGTTGCGCTTGCCGGTGCCATGGCTCGGGTCCACGATGATCGGCAGATGGCTCAGGCGTTGGACTGCGGGAACAATGCTAAGGTCCAGCGTGTTGCGGGTGTGATCGACAAAGGTGCGCACGCCGCGTTCGCACAGTATCACCTGATAGTTACCCTCGCTCATTACATATTCGGCGGCCATCAGAAGTTCTTCCAGTGTCGCCGCCATGCCGCGTTTCAGCAGAACGGGTTTGCGCGTGCGACCTGCTTCGCGCAGCAGCGTGTAATTCTGCATATTGCGCGCGCCGATCTGGATGACGTCGGCATACTTCTCGACCAATTCCAGCGATTCGTGGTCGAGCGCTTCGGTCACAATGCGCATCCCAAACGCTTCGCGAATCTCCACCATGATTTTGAGCGCTTCTTCGCCCAACCCCTGAAATGCATAGGGCGACGTGCGCGGCTTATAAGCGCCGCCGCGGAAAAATTGCGCGCCAGCGGCTGCCACCTGCTCGGCAACGGCAAAGGCCTGCTCGCGGGTCTCAATGGAACAGGGCCCGGCGATGATCGCCAGATTTTTTCCGCCGATGGAGGCATCCGTGCCAGGGAAGTGGACGACTGTATCGTCTTCCTTCACATCGCGGCTCACCAGCTTGTAGGGCTTGGTGACACGGATCACTTCGGCCACGCCGGAGAGTTCCTCAAACATGTCTTGGTTGATAGTGCCATGGTTGCCGGTGATGCCAATTGCGGTGCGCTGCGCCCCGGGAAGCGGATGCGGGCGAAGGCCGAGACTTTCAATGTGTTCGCAGACGGCGCGTATTTCCTCCGCGCTGGCCTGCTGTTTCATCACGATAAGCATGGGAAGCCTTTCTAAGTCACTATTTTACTGTGTGTTGGCGGAATAACAAGATTTATACCGGGCGAACCTGCGCAGCTACTTCCGCAGGCGACGCCAACCCAGCAGGATGGTGCTGAAATAGCCCAGTTGCAGGAACCAGGTGACGAGGTAGGCGAGCACGAGATGGCGATGATTCATTTTGCAAACTCCTCAATCTTTTACCGCGCGACCTAAAGCAGGTTTATTAGTACCCTAATGGAACAATAGAGGTCTGTCATTCTGAGCGTAGCGAAGAATGACTCCTGTTTAAGTTAAGCGCTACCCCGCAATGGGAAGTCTGTCTAGCGAGCAGTTTCCAGGCTGGCTTCCAGCGCTTGCAGGGCGGATTCCTGTTCGGTCCACTGACGTTTTCGCTCGAGCTTGTAGCGGAGGATCACGAGCATGACTCCCCAAACGAACCAGCCCGCCAGGTTCCACCAGACCGCAGGCCACATGCTGGGATCCAGGCCGGAGTTGGGGCCGCCGCCAATCACCGGCGAGGGGTGCTGCGTGCGCCACCATCGGATCGACATATAAACGATGGGCACATCTATGGCCGCGAAGACCGACAGCACAGCGGCCAGGGTTTGCGTCTGCCCGCCAGCGGTAAAACGGCGCAGCAGCAGATAGCTGACATAGATCAGCCAGAGCATCAGAAAGCTGGTCAGGCGCTCATCCCATGTCCACCAGATGCCCCAAACCGGGCGCGCCCACAACATTCCGGTCGCCAGTCCAATGCTGCAAAAGATCAGCGTCATTTCGGCGGAGGCAAGGGCAAGCGCGTCCGCCGCCTGTGCGCGCAATGGATTGGAACGCCGCGTGGCCAAAAACACCAGCGATGCTGCAAAGTTCACGTAAGGGAACAACAGGGCCATGATGGCGGAAGGGAAGTGATAGTAAAAAATGCGCTGAATGTTCCCCATCGTGGCTTCCGTGGGGGCCACGTACATGGCTTGATAAAAGCCCATGGCCAGCAGAGCCAGCGAGATTGGCAGTCCGATAAGCAGAGTTTTTTTCATGACACTAGATCAGAACCTTACTACTGTACTACTGTAGTTTACGTCAAGACTATTCCGCACCCAGGATCGTTTCAAACAGCAGCAGGCACAGGGTCAAAAAAATAACATCGTAGCCGCCCAACATGCGAATCCACAGACCGGGGTCGGACTCGCCGGTCAGGATGGCCGTAGTCGATTGCACCATGGCGAGCAACGCGGGAACGGAGACAGGGAAGAGAATCAGCGGCAGCAACATCTCGCGATTGCGCGTGCGCAGCGAGAGTGCGGCGAAAAATGTTCCATTGACCACCAGCGCCAGCGTGCCCAGCGGCAGCACCAGCAGCATCAGCCAGCCTTGTCCTATGGCGCGCAAATTATAAAAGACGATAAACAACGGACCCAGCACAATCTGAATCATGCTGACGAAGAGAAAATTTGCCAGCACTTTCGACAGAAACAGCGCGCTGGCCGGGCTGGGGGCCATGCGCTGCGCGTCCAGCACCTGATGGCGCAACTCGCGCGTCCATGTCTGATTGAGCGCGGTGACAGAGGCGAACAGCAGCGCCACCCATAAAATACCGCCGGAAATCTGTCGCGAGACGGCCATGGTGGGATCGAAGGCAAAGCTGAACAGCACCACCACTAGCAACGAGAAGAAAAGCATCCCGTTGATGGCGTCTTTCGAGCGCCACTCAAGCCGCAGGTCTTTCGCGAGGTGCGCCCAGACAATACGCACGTAGGTCACTGGGCATCTCCTTCGCGGGAACTGGAAGCGGAGCGAGTTAGTTCGACAAGCTTGGCTTCCGCTGCGCGCAGATAGTCGGCGGGCGCAAGCAGAATCTGCAGGCCGCGCATGCCTGCGGATACGGAAATGAGATCGAACAATTCGACGGATTCGTCGACAAAAACTGGAAATGATTTCTTGCTGCCAAATACCGTCACACCGCCGCGAATGTAGCCGGTCAGTGGCTGGACTTCTTTGATGGGAACCAGTTCGGCCCGCCTGCCACTGGCGGCTGCGGCAAGCTTTTTGAAGTCGAGTTCATCTGCGACGGAAAGCACAGCGAAGACAATCTCATTCTGGTCTACGCGAGTCAGCAAAGTTTTGAAGACCTGCTCGGCAGGCAGACCGATCTTCTTCGCCACCATCTGGCCGGAAAGGTCCTCGGGATCGACTTCGTAGGCGCGGGTTTCGTAGGGAATTTTTAGCGCATCGAGCAGGCGGCAGGCGTTCGTTTTCACGCTGACCTGCCTTCGGGCGACTGTGCTGGCTCCAGGCTTACGATCTGGCCCTCGTGCATGGTGCAGATGAAGTCGGCGATGGGCCGCGCCAGCTCTGGCTGGTGTGTGGTCAGCAGGATTGTCTTTCTGGCTGCGCGCAACTCGGCCAGTACTCGCAACATCTGCGCGCTGCTGGCGAGATCGACGTTGGAAAACGGTTCGTCCAGCAGCAGCAATTCTGGTTTCGCCATCAATACGCGCGCGAGTGCTGCCCGCTGCCGCATACCCTGGGAAAATTTTCCCACAGGCCGATCCAGTCGCGCATCCAGACCGACCATGGCCAGTACTTGTTCCGGCTGCCATAGTGAAGTCGTAGAATGAGAATTGTCTTCATACAACCGCGCGCTGTAGCGCAGATTTTCCATGGCCGTCAACTCGTCATACAGCATGGAAGCGTGGCTGAGATAGCCGATGGAATGCCGCATCGTGCCGGCCTCTGCGCTGCCAAGAATGCTACAAATGCCGAAACTAGGCCGGATCAATCCAGCGATGAGTCGCAACAGAGTGGATTTGCCAGCGCCGTTCTGCCCCAGAATGACGTAGCACTTTCCCACGGCGAATTCTGCCGTAACTTTACGCAGCGCCGCGAAGCTGCCGTACAGCTTGGAGACTTCGTGGAGTTGCACAGCATGGGTGGTGTTCACAACGGAAGACACGAGGGAAGTATACGGAAAATTACCAGCGTAAAGAATGTCAAACCGTTTGCGAGTAAAACTTATTGAGCCATGGAAGCAGTTTGCTTAGGTTTTACCCCGGGTGCGGCGGGAGCATATTTAGATGCGCATTTGGCCTGGATTTGCGTGGCGTGAAAGACGCCATCGCGCCCGTACATGCCGATTGCCAATGCCTGCGCATTGTCCTTAAAAGTGTCTGGCGGAGGATCGCCACCGGCATAGTTGACGTGCAACTGACGGCCCTGCTCGACCAGAACGAACTGCATGTGGGCGCCGTCGCGCTGGATCGATCCCGGCGCCACATTGCCAGCCACCCGCAGATGCCGCGTGTATGCGCGATTTCCCATGCTCTGTAGTTCCTGGATGGTCACGTAATAACTTTTATTTGCGCGAACGCCAGTAATGGCAAGGTACAGGATCGTGCCTACGATGACGACTGTAGCGATAGCGACGCGAATACCAACATTATTTTTCTGCATAAAGACTCAGGAGGCGTTCCAAAGTTGCGACATTCCAGTTGCGATACATCTTTAGAACTAAATTTTATTATGCGCCAAAGTCCGCTGAAAGCGAAGCTTATATTCAGCAACTCATAAATCGTGAATGGAAAATACTTTTTACCTTGCAGAGATGAAAAATATGCATGGACACTGCGTAAAAGTTTGATTTCCATCGAGAATGGGCCAAATTTTGTCGCCTATAATCCGCGTATAATCGGAGCATCGACGCGACGTATTCGTTGACAGGGAACCTTCCCCCGGAGCAAGCGGCAAAATGAGCGACAACGGCAAATCTCTCGAACACGCAGCGCACAACCATAACGCAAAACTTCCGCCGGGCCGCGCGGAATGGATCGTGAAACGGCGCGAAGAAGCCGCGCGCACCGGCGACTGGAACATGTCGCAGATGCATTTTGCGCGCCTGGGCAAGATCACCGAAGAGATGGCTTACGTGGCCCAGGTCGAGAAGATTGCGGCAGAGCTTGTCCGTGACGAAGTCGCTGCCGGGCGCATGATTATTCCTGCCAATGTGAACCATCCCGAGCTGGAACCGATGGCCATCGGCGTCGCCTCGAAGTGCAAAATCAATGCCAACATCGGCAACTCCGCGATCACTTCCAACATCGACGAAGAGTTGCGCAAGCTGCACACCTCCGTCCACTTCGGCGCGGACACGGTCATGGACCTTTCGACCGGTGGGGACATTCACACCATTCGTGAAGCGATCCTGCGCAACTCTCCGGTGCCGATTGGAACTGTGCCGATTTACGAAGCGCTCAACCGCGTGAAGAAGCTGGAAGACCTGAACATCGACGTATATCTGGAAGTGATCGAGGAACAGGCCGAGCAGGGCGTCGATTACTTCACCGTCCACGCAGGCGTCCTGATTCAATACGTGCCCATGGTGTCGAAGCGCATTACCGGCATCGTCAGCCGTGGCGGGGCGATTCTGGCGCAGTGGATGACGCACCACCACAAACAGAATTTTCTGTACGAGCACTTCGACCGCATTGTGAAGGTGATGGCCAAGCACGACGTCAGCTTTTCGCTCGGCGATGGTTTGCGTCCCGGATGCCTGGCGGACGCCAGCGATGAAGCGCAGTTTGCTGAGTTGAAGACGCTGGGCGAGCTGACGAAGATTGCTTGGAAGTCAGACGTGCAGACCATGATCGAAGGGCCGGGCCATGTGCAACTCGACAAAATCAAGGAGCAGGTTGAAAAGGAAGTGGAGCTTTGCCACGCGGCACCGTTCTATACGCTGGGGCCGCTCGTCACAGACATCGCGCCCGGCTACGACCACATCACCAGCGCCATTGGCGCGGCGATGATCGGCTGGTATGGCGCGGCCATGCTCTGCTACGTCACGCCGAAAGAGCATCTCGGTCTGCCCAATGAAAAAGACGTGAAGGACGGCATCATCGCCTACAAAATTGCTGCCCATGCGGCAGACGTTGCGAGGCATCGGCCAGGTGCACGCGACCGGGACGATGCCATCAGCCACGCGCGATACACCTTCGACTGGGACAAGCAGTTTGCGCTCTCGCTCGATCCGGAGACGGCGCGATCCATGCATGACGAGACGCTGCCCGACGACTATTACAAGGAATCGGCCTTCTGCTCTATGTGCGGGCCGAAGTTCTGCTCCATGAACTGGTCGAGCAAAGTGGACGAATTCAACAAGCGCGAGCATGGACTGGAAAAACGCGACCTGACCCAGTTGGTCACAGAACAGATGCTGGTGGAGCGGCGCTAGAGCGGAGACTCAAGACGTTGTTCCAAGCGCGGCTTTATTCCACTGCGTGAACACCGAAAAATGGCCTGCGTTCTGCTTGCAAAGCAGTACTCCGTGCGGATTTAAGTGAAGCTACCGGATCGCCAATCGGAAAAAATTCCATCGCGATGTACTTCTTATATTTCAACTCCGCTAGTTTCCTGTAGATATTGAAATAGTCAATTTCTCCCGTTCCAGGATCATGGCGGCCGGGAACATCGGCTATGTGAACTAAGCCAACCCAGTCGATGTTATTTTCTAATTTTTCGATCAGGTTTCCACCTGCTCGCTGCTCGTGATAAAAGTCATAGAGCACTGCAACATGCGGGCTTCCCACAGCACGAACGATTTCAAATCCTTGTGTGACTGAGTTTAAATATGCGGACGGGTTCTCAAGCAGATCGATAGGCTCTATCACGACCTGGATATTGTTCTTAGAGGCAAGCTCGGCGACACGCTTCAGCGTGCCAACCATCGCCGAACGCTGAGCATCCTGCGACAACCCATCGACGCGCTTGCCGGATGTAAGGATAAGTTGCGGGCATCCAAGTTCCTTTGCAACCGCAATTCGGAGTGCGAGTTGCTTGAGAATCAAGCTCGACGCAGCAGGATCTGCAAGCGTGAATTTTCCGCCGCTAATTGCATCGAAGGTGAGTTTTAACGTACTCATTTTCGCCATCATTCGTCGAGTGTCTTGTGTTGACCACTTCTCGAACTCGTTTACGAGTTCGATTCCGTTGTACCCCGCCGCTGCCACAATCTCCATGCTGCTCTCGATCGATGCCTGCTTTTCAAGCGTCCATAGCATCACAGAGAATTGAAAGCCTTCTGTAGAAGGAACAATGTCGAAGCTGCCTCGCAGAAAAGTGTGTCCGACCGCAACCCCGGCCAGCTTTTGACTAAACTCGCGACGATTCATATCACTCCTGTGTTGCCTGTATAGCGTGACAGCCAAAGCGCTTCATTTGAAGGCGCGCAATGCACTGTGAGCCATCGAACTGTTTCCCGAAAAGTTTTCACGCAATAAAGAGCACCTCGGCAGGCAATTGAAAACTTTGTAGCTTGACAATAGATAAACTAAAT